>SKUG01000267.1 GCA_007122215.1 Thermoleophilia bacterium
GTCATCGATGCCGTGCTCGTGCCCGATGACATCGTCGCGGTTGCCACCGGTACCGGCAGCCACGACACGCTCGTGAGTCTGGTGACCGCTGCTGGACTGGCCGATGCGCTGTCGTTCCCGTCCGCAGACCTGACGGTGTTCGCACCAACCGATGCGGCGTTCGCGGCGCTGGATCCGGCGGTTGTTGCCCACTTGGCCGACCCGGCCAACGTGGCACAGCTGCGCCGTGTGCTGCTCTACCACGTGGTAGCTGGTGAGGTGCTCGCAGGCGACATTGCCGACGGCACTGCCGACACCCTGATGGGACAGACGCTTGCCCTCACTGCGGCAGGCCCGACCATCAACGGTGTCACGCCGATCGGCGCTGACGTTCCGGCGCTGAACGGCGTGATCCACGTCACGGACGAGGTGTTCGTGCCGCAGGACATCGTCGCGGTCGCAACGGGCACCGGCGTGCACGACACCCTGGTCGCAGCCGTTGGTGCTGCCGGCCTTGGTGATGCGCTGTCATTCCCGTCCGGGGACCTGACGGTGTTCGCACCGACCGATGCCGCGTTCGGGCTGCTGCCCGAGGGGACCGTGGATGCCCTGCTCGCAGACATCCCAACGCTGACCGACATCCTCAACTACCACGTCGTGGCAGGTGCGGTGAACGCTGCTGACCTGAGCAACGGCCAGCAGGTCGAGACGCTGCAGGGCAACAGCCTGTACGTCACCAAGTCAGGTGGGCGCACCTACATCAACGGGGTCGAGGTCACCACGGCCGACGTCCCGGCGCTCAACGGGGTGATCCACGTCATCGGTGAGGTGCTGGACCCGGCCTACCAGCCGCCCGCAGCACCGGCAGCGCCGAAGACCCGGACGGGCCTCGTCGCACGCCAGCTCGCTGGTGCCAACCGCTTCAAGCGGTGTGGTGCCCAGCGCAGCCAGTGCGTGATCCGTCGCGGCTCACGCCTCGGCGTGCGCGTGGCAGGCCGCCCGGCCGGAGCAGTGCGCGGTGAGCGCGTGCGCTTCGAGTACTACCAGCGCACCCGTCAGGGGTGGCAGCTGCGCCGAGCCCGCACCGTGCGCCTGCGCGCGAACGGGCAGGCCCAGCTGATTGTCACCCCGCCCGCCGGGCAGTGGCTGGTCCGCACGCGGCTGCTCGAGGGTGAGACCACCCGCGCAGCCCAGGGCAACAACCAGTTCGTGCGGGTCCTCCCGCCGCGCCCACGCCGCTAGCGGCACATGGCGCGGGTCGGGCGGCACCCCGGCCACGCATCAGTCCAGTCCGACCGGGCCCGTCACCCATCGCGGTGGCGGGCCCGGCTCGCGTTGTGGGGCAGGTCCGGCTGGGTCAGCCGGTGCGCCACACCAGCCGCAGGTCGCGGGCGCGGATCGCGCTCCACTGCCCGTCCAGCCAGATCCAGCGCCAGTGCTCGGTCCACGGATGGACGTAGGTGCGGGTGCCGACCTCGAGGCTCGTTCGTGACCAGCCCGTCCCCGTCCAGTTCCAGACGGGCATCGGCTCGGGCATCACGCAGATCCCCATGGGATCATCCGGGCCCAGCGGCGGCGTGCCGGGCACGGTCGGGCCGCAGGGGCCGCCGCCATGCCCGACGTAGCCGAACCATCCGCGCACGTTCGGGTAGATCGTGGCCGGGGCGTGGCAGTAGCGTCCGGCAGGCTCGCTGCCACCCCCGCTCCAGTGGTGGCAGCTGACCTGGTGCGGTGAGCCGGCCTGCGCGGCGGCAGGCATGCCAAGCGCGATCGCAAGCAGCGCAGCGGCTGCGACCAGCTGCAGCATCCTTGCCTGCGTCGCCTGCATCGTCATCAGCGCCTCCCGTTCCGGTCATCCATGGCCGTGGCCGCACCTTCAGCATGCGGCCTGTCGGGGTATCTGGCAACCGCCCCCGGATGGTCCAGGCTGCGGATGGCCGCTCCGGACGAGCCTGGCCGGGCCGCGTCCGCTCGATGTCGGAGGAAGGTCAGCCAGCCGGTGCCGGCACGTGCGGGGCGATCGCCGCGAGCGCGTCGTGGAGCTTGTCCTCGAAGCGCGTGCGGGCATCGATCACCACCCGGTTGGGGTGGCCGTCCCAGGCGGCGAGGATCCGCTCGTCGACCTGCTGGGCGGCCGTGACGTCCTCGATGCGCACGGGGTTCTCCTGGTTGTAGGAGCCCTCCCGCGTGGGGGTACGCAGGTGCACCACCAGCGAGTAACGCGCCACCTGCTCCGCACGCGTGGTGCCCACGGCCTCCCAGTAGCCGGCAGGATCCCCGGGCCAGTACGCCTCGCCATCGACGGTGCCGCGGTCGCAGAGCCCGACGTGGGCGACCTGCTCGTCATCGACGAGCCGCTCGGCCTCCCGCTGCACGTGGAAGATCGCGCGCTGGGCCGCCTCCCGCCCCGGGGTGGTGCGGCTGCGCGGGAACCCGCCGCCGAAGATGATCGTCGCGGCCTCGGGCAGCAGCACGACGTGCTGGCAGTAGATCTCGCGCGCGGCCGCGAGCACTGCCGTCTTGCCAGCCCCCGGCCCGCCGGTGAGGACGATCAGGTCGAGCGGGCTGCCGCTGGCACGGGGCGCGCACCCGCAGGCCACCTCACCGTGGGGCAGCAAGGGAGTCGGCAGGCGATCCCACATGTGTTGGCTGGATCCGGTCATGGCACCTGGCAGGGACCATGCGAGCTCCCTGCATCCGCGTCTGGGCGACGTCCACGTCGGCAGCTCATGCCGTGCGGAGCGACCTGACCCTACCGCGCAGGCGCGATCCCGGGACCGCACCGTGCCGACGGGCACGTCAGCGATGCGCGGGCAGGCGTCACCATCCGCGCAGGCTGGGCGTGTCCTGCCCACCGCAACGTTGCGACCCCGACCTCCGACACGACGGCGAGGGAGTACGCCACGCAGGGAGCGGGGACGAGTGGAGCCAGCAGCAGGCATCGGTGTGCGCACGCTTCCCGCTGCCCGGCAGCCAGGCACGCACACACCGTCGGAAGCGCCGCGGGTGTCGGATACCCCGCGGCCGTGGCTGGCAGCGGGCGCCACCGGCGGAGCTGCGCTCGGCGGAGGCGCTGCCACCCTGGCATGGCGGCTCGGAGCGCCGATCGGCATGGGCGGCGCCATCGCGGCGGGACTCGCAGGCGCAGCCCTCGGCGCGGGGGCAGCGGTTGCCCGGCACCTGCTCCGCCATCCGCCGACCACGCCCGACCCGCAGCCTCCCGATCCCGATCCTGATCCTGATCCGTCGCAGAGCGTGCGGCTGACCGTTGCCAGCGTCAACGCCGAGAACCTCTTCGACACCGAGGACGGCTACGGCAACGATCCGATCCTCACCCCTGAAAAGTACCAGCACAAGCTCAGCAAGCTCTCGCTGGCCATCGCCCACGAGCTCGCCGCCCCGGATGTCGTGGCGCTCCAGGAGGTCGAGAACCTGCAGGTGCTCCGTGACCTCGCCGCCCAGCCAGCCCTTGCCCCGTACGCCTACGTGCCGGTGCTGCTGCCCGGCAGCGACCCACGCGGCATCAACGTGGGGATGCTCGTGCGCTCCGAGCACCTCGAGGTGGTGCAGGCTCACCAGGAGAACCTCATCGATGGGCGCAGGCGGCTGTTCACGAGGGCTCCGCTCGTGACCGAGCTGGCAGTGCGTTCGGGCCCCCAGGATGCTGCAGCAGGAGCCACGCTGCTCATCATCAACAACCACTTCGTGTCCAAGCTCGGGGGTGCGCCCGCGGACGAGCGGCGGCTCGAGCAGGCGACGTTCGTACACGCGCTCGCTGATCGGCTCACGGCTGGCCGCGCCGACGCCCACCTCGTCGTGGTCGGTGACCTCAACGCGCACGAGGGGGAGTCCCCGTACCTTGCGCTGACACAGGCAGCCGAGGGCGTTCGGCTGGTGGATGCGACGCTCACGATTCCCGATGCCCAGCGCGTCACGTACCGCTATCGTGGCCGGCCCAGCAAGCTCGATCACGTGCTGGTGGGGCCGAGCCTCGCCGATGCGATCGTCGGGGCGCGCATCGCTGCCATCAACACCTCGGCGA
>SKUG01000189.1 GCA_007122215.1 Thermoleophilia bacterium
ACGCCACCCCCAGCGCGCCCATGGCCTCGCCGGCCAGCACGGCCGTGCCCACCCCGCCGAAGACCAGGACGAACGTCCCGATGAGCTCTGCCGTGAAGATGCGATGCATGGGTCACTCCCGTGGTGCGTTGGGCGATGTGGCCGATCGTGCGGCGAGACGCTATCGGCCGCGTCGGATGACACGCCCCGGCGTCCCCTGCACCGGCAGCCATGCACGCTTGGGGATCCTTCTCGTCCTCGACCCACTTCGACCATGAGCGTGAGGGACAGACCGCATGGACGCAGCTTCCCCGATCACCGATGGTGCGGTGGACACCGGCCACGCACGCCAGTTGCTGACGAGCGTGGCATCCCGCCTCGACGATGCCATGCGCTCGAGGCGACACTTCGAGGAGGCGCGGCGGGGCCATGTTGACGCCGCACGGCCCTTGCTGCGAGATGCGGCGCGGGCGGTGGAGGGCCTTGTCGACGATGTGATCGTCGAGCGCCTGCGGTCCGTGCATGGTGGGTTCCGACCGACCGTGCTCGACGTCGCCGTGACCCGTGCCGCAGCGGCACAGGCGCGAGCTGCGATCGACCTCATCGACTGGGCGGGTGGCCCGGAGGCATGGCGCGTCCGCGGTGGCCTGGACGGGATCGAGGGAGCCCGGCGGGAACGGTCCCGCCTGCTGGGGCGCGAGATCCTCGAGTTCTCGGGGCGCCACGCACGAACCATGCAGCGACCCGTGCCCGTGGTGACGCCGCCAGGAATCGAGCGCTGGGCAGATCGTGCGGCAGCACCCATGCGGGTGTTCGAGACGCTGGCCGTGGACATGTTCGGCGGCACGTCCGTCCCGCGGGATCCGCTGGTCAACGTTCCCGACCATCGGATCCTGCTCGAGCGAGGCACCCCGTGGTACGTCAAGCTGTACGTCCAGCAGGACATGCGAGACGTGCAGCGCCACATCCGGCACACCCTCGCAGGTACGGCAGGCTGACGCCCTGCCCGGCGGGGGAGCCGCGTGCCACCGCTGGCGCCCCTTAGCCTGTCGGCGGGTTGGTGCCGGGGGCAGCATGCTCGGCAGCGAGCGCCTGGACGCGGCGGGCCACCTCGTCCCGGACCTTCCGAACCGCGCCGATGTCCATTCCTGCCGGATCGGGCAGCTGCCAGTCGCGGAAGGCGGTGTCCGGCAGCACCGGACAGGCATCCCCACAGCCCATCGTCACGACCAGGTCTGCCCACTCGACGTCTGCTGCCACGAGCGTGCGGGGCGCCCTGCTGCCGACGTCGATGCCGACCTCGTCCATGGCCTGCACGACCACCGGGTGGGCGGCGGCGGCAGGCGCGCTGCCGGCAGAGCGCGCCTGCAGGCCGGCTGCCCGCGCGAAGCCCTCGGCCATCCGGGAGCGGCCCGCGTTCTGGATGCAGACGAAGAGGACCCTCACTGCCGCGGCTCCGGGGCGCGCAGCACACCGTAGGCTGCCGCGCCGATCAGCGCGCCGACGAGGGGGGCGGTGAGGTAGATCCAGAGGTGCTCGAACGTCCCCGATGCCAGCGCCGGGCCGAGGCTGCGCGCCGGGTTCATGCCGGCGCCGGTCAGGGGGCCGGCAAACAGGGAGTTCGCGGCGATCGTCGCGCCCACGGCAATCGCCGCGCCATCCCGAGGCGCCCGGGGATCGGTCGCGACCGCCATCGTCACGAACACCAGCGTGAAGGCGAGCACGACCTCGATCGCGAACGCGCTGCCCAGGTCGACCTGGGGGAGGGTCGCCCCGAGGTGTACGTCGCGGCCGACAAGGCGCCCGACGGATGCTGCGGCAACCACGGCCGCCACGAGCTGCGCCACCCAGTGGGCGACGGCGCGGCTGCGTGGGATCCGGCGCGACACCAGGAACGCGAGGGTCACTGCCGGGTTGAAGTGGGCCCCGGAGACGTGTCCGACGGCGGCGACCATCACGAGGATCACGAGGCCGAAGGTGATCGCGACCCCGACCGGCCCCAGCACCCCCGTCTGGGCGTCCACGACGATCGCCCCACAGCCGATGAAGACCAGCGCGAAGGTCCCGATGGACTCGGCGAGCGCTGCCCGGGCCGTCGTCCCGTGGCCAGCCGGGACCACGTCTCGGTGGGCAGCACCAGCCACGTCAGCTGCCGCTCCGACGGATCAGCGTGATGCCGTCGCGCACGGTGAGCATCACGGCCGTCAGCGAGGGATCGGTGGCCACGCGCTCGTTGAACGCCGCCAGCGCCACGGTGTCCGCATCGTCGGCGCCGGGCCCGCCGGGATCGAGCACGCGCCCGCTCCAGAGCGTGTTGTCGGCGACGATCACCCCACGCTCCGACAGCCGCGGCAGCACCGCATCGAGGTAGTCGCCGTACTCGTGCTTGGCGGCGTCCATGAACACGAGGTCGAGCGGCCCGTCGAGCGTGGCGATGGACGCCAGCGCCGGGCCCTCGAGGATCGTGATCCGGTCGGCCCACTCGCTGGCGTCGACGTTCGCGCGGGCAGCCTGTGCGGTGGCGGAATCTGCCTCACAGGTCCAGACGTGGCCATCCGGCCCGACCGCATCGGCCATCGCCATCGTCGCATAGCCCGTGAAGGTGCCGATCTCCAGCACGCGCCGGGCCCCACCGACGAAGGCGAGCGTCCCCAGCAGCCGGCCAACGGTGATGCCCGACAGCATGTGCGGAGCATCCATCTGCTCCCAGGTGGCTGCGGCAACCTGCTCGAGGTGCCCCGGCATGGGGGTGGTGTGGCGGGCAGCGTACTCGTCGATCTCGGGTGCATGGAGGTCCATGGGGCCAGAGTCTAGGGCAGGCAGGATCCACATGCTGCCGGGACGGGTACCGATGGTGCATGGACGACGACACGCCTCCACCCACCGACCTTACGCCCGATGCAGCCGCCGGCGATGCCGCAGGCGAGCCGGCCGACCCGGGCGCCGGCCCCCAGACCCTCGGCGCATGGTGGCGGGGCCAGCTCGGCTGGTTCGTGGCGCTGGCGGCGTTCGCGCTGGTCAGCGACGTGGGCTCCAAGTTCGTCGCGATCGAGCTGATGCCCGACCGGGTCTTCTACAACCCCACCGGCTACTTCGGCATCGACCAGGTGCTGATGGGCGTCATCACCGTCGCGGTGCTCACCCTGGTCGGGCTGCTCTTCCGCGGCCGGCAGATCACGCATGCGCCGGTGCTCTGGGGCAGCGGCGGGCTGCTGGTGGGGGCGGTCTTCGCCCAGGCGGTGTCGGCGCTGGTCTGGGAGGAGGGCGTGCCCGACTTCATCGAGATGGGGCTCTACACCGTGAACGTTGCCGACGTCTACCTCGTGGTTGGCCTCGTGACGCTCTTCGGCTCGCTTGCCCACAACGGCGCACGGTTCGTGCTGGCCGGTCGTGCGCTCCGGGACGGCTCCTGACCCCGTCACGTCCGGCGGCGCCGGTGGCCTGTGCCGGCCCGTGCCGGTACGCCGGGCAGCCCTCGCGTGCCTGCGTGCGAGATAATCTCCGTGAGACAACGGCAGGAAGGGCCCGCAATGACCGCACCGACCACGCTCGAGCCCCAGGGCCGCGCTGCTTCCCACGACGAGCCCGGCGCCGCTGAGCTCGACCCGTGGCGCGGGTTCGCCGGCGACGGCTGGAAGACCCGGCCCGCCGTGCGCGACTTCATCGTCGCCAACCTCACCCCCTACGAGGGCGATGACGGATTCCTGGCCGGGCCCACCGAGCGCACCACCCGGCTCTGGCACAAGGTCGCCGCGCTGATGGCCAAGGAGCGCCAGCGCGGCGGGGTGCTCGACGTCGACACCCACACCCCGTCGACGATCACCGCCCACGCGCCCGGCTACATCGACCGGGACGCGGAGCTCGTGGTCGGCCTGCAGACCGATGCGCCGCTCAAGCGCGCGATCATGCCCAACGGCGGGCTGCGGATGGTCGAGGACGCCCTCGCGGCCTACGGGTACGAGGCCGATCCCCAGGTTCACCTCGAGTTCAGCGCGCACCGCAAGACCCACAACGACGG
>SKUG01000261.1 GCA_007122215.1 Thermoleophilia bacterium
GGAGTTCCTCAAGGCGATGGGCGAGCACGATGGCAACGGTCCGCTGCCGCTGCCACGCGTGGGCGCCGGGACCTGACCTCGCCCGTGGCGATGGGGACCGACGCCCCGCGGATCGTGCCGGACGTCGTCTCGGGTGAGCCGCGCGTGCTGGCAACCGCCCGCCGTGCGCGACCACACCGGCCCGCGGCCGGCGGCTGCCCGTTCTGCCCGGGCAACGAGGAGGCAACGCCGCCCGAGGTCTCCCGGGTCGCCAGGTCGGCCGACGGGCGGTGGACGGCGCGCTGCATCCCGAACCTCTACCCGCTGCTGCCCACCCACGAGCTGGTGGTGATGACGCCCCGGCACGTGGAGTCCGCGCGCGACCTCAGCGACGATGAGTGGCTGGCTACCGCGCAGCTGCTGGTCGAGCGCTACCGCGAGCACGAGGACCACCCGGACCACGTCGTGAGCGCCTTCATCAACGATGGCGAGCGGGCCGGGGCATCGATCCCGCACGCCCACCTGCAGCTCGTGGCCGGGCCGGTGACCGAGCTGGCCAGCCGCTGGATGCTCCACGCGGTCGATCCCGGCAGCTGCGGGGTCTGTCACTCGCTGGCTGCCAACGACCTGCGAATCGCCGAGCGGAGCGGGGCGGTGCTGTGCGCGCACCCGACCCCGATCGGCAACGGTGGCCTGCTCGCCGGGCCAGCCGCCCACGACTCGTCCCTGACCCGGGCCGACCCCGAAGTGCTGGCCGCGGCGCTGGGCATGGCGTGTCGGGCAGCGCCCACGGACGTGGACTTCAACGTGCTGCTGCGCTCACGCCCCGACCTCGGCCACTGGCACCTCGAGGTCGTGCCCCGACGCGGCTACCAGGCCGGCGCCGAGCTGTCGCTGGGCATTGGCGTGACGCTCACCGACCCCGCCGAGGTCGCCGCAGGCGCCCGCGAGCGCCTCGCGCACGCGTAACGCGCGGACGTGCCCAGTCCGATACTCCGGTGCCGCCGCGGGAGGCGGCATGTCGGTACCTGGGCGAGGAACGAGGCGGATGGTCAGGCAGGCTCCAGTCGTTGCTGCTGGCGATGTCGCTGGCGTGCTCGTGGGGCCGCGGGCCGTGCGCAGTCGCATCCTCGAGGTGCTCGACCGGCCGGGCCCGGCAGTGGTGGAGGCCTGGGAGCTCTCATCGTCCTCGGTGGTCGATGCGCTCGCCGGCCGGGCGCTCGCCGGCCAGCAGGTCGACGTGCTCGCGGGCCAGCAGCTCCTGGAGTCCGGCGGGACCCAGGCCGCGCGGCTGCAGCTGCTGCGGGACGCCGGGGTGCAGGTCCACTCCTACGGAGGTGGGCGCGCCCCGGCATGGCAGCACGCGAAGGTCGTATCGGTCGGCGGGGAATCCCCTGCTGCGCTGGTCACCAACCTGCCCCTGAGCAAGCGCGGAAAGAAGATGACGGAGGTCGCCGTCGAGGTGCGTGGGGACACCGCGCGGGCGATCTCCGCGGCCAGCAGGGCGGCGATCGACGGAGGGCCGGCCGCCATCCGGGATGCGGCCGCTGGCGCACGGCACGCCGGGGTCCTGGTCAACGACCCGATCGGCGGCGTCCACCACCTGAGCGACGCGCTCGACGGGCTGCTCGCGGCACCCGGCCGGGACCTCCTGGTGGCCGTGAAGGAGCTCAACCATCCACCGTTTGCCCGGCGCCTCGTCCATGCCACGCGGGCCGCGGAGCGCTCCCGGGTGGTCGTGCGCGACCTCGCTCCGGTAGATGCGGCGATCCTCCACGCAGCCGGCGTGCCCGTCGAGGTCGTGCGGGGCCAGCGTCCCAGGATGCGGGTGAACGTGATCGCCGCTGATGACCGCGCCTACCTCGGGAGTGGCTTCCCGTGGACGGCGATGGTCCACCGCGGCCAGGGCTCGACCCGCGACATGGGCGTGCTGCTCGACGGAGGCGCCGCCCACCAGGTGCGGCAGGTAGCCCTTGGAATCGTCAACGGCTACCGGGAAGGAGCAGGCCATGCTGCAGCGCGCGGTCTTCAGCGGCACGCCTGACCTGGGGTCGATCCCGGCAGCGCGGGCGGTCATCGGCGGCCAGGCCGTGCTGGAGTCTGCCCTGGACATCGCCGGGTCGGCACGGGAGCGGCTCAGCGCGGATCTCTTCCTGCTGGACTGGAAGCCGCTGCGCCGCACGATGCGGGAACGCTGGCACGATGGGCGCATCCCGGGAACGGTGGTGCTCTCCGCCGACGGCGAGGCCGAGCGCTCGGTGCTGCCGGTGATCGAGGGTGCTGCGGTTCGCCACGCTGCCTATGCTGCCGAGCATGTCCGGGGCGCCCCGAAGTGGTGGGTCCACTCCAAGGCGCTGGTCGCGGACAACGACCGGGCGCTGGTCACGACGGGCGTCTTCCGCAAGGGGACCCGCAAGCGCTTTGACGTCGGGATCGAGGTGGGCGGGTCCCATGCCCGACTGCTCGACCGGCTGATGGACGCGGAGGGACGCGGCCCGACGGCCGTGCGGGTCGCGGCTACCACCGCCGCCCGCAACGGGATCCTGCTCAACGATCCGGCCGCCGGGGTGCAGCTGCTGACCCGCGGCATCCACCACGCGATCGAGCAGTCCGACGACCTCCTGGTTGCCACCAAGTGGCTGGCCGACCTCGACACCACCCGTGCGCTCTCCGCGGCCCACCAGCGTGGAGCGAGCATCGACCTGCGGGTGGAGGCCATCGACCCGGTGAACGAGTACGTGCTGCGACGTGACGGGGTTCCCTTCTCGGTCACGACACATCCCAAGGGAATGCACGCCAACGTGATCGTTGCCAACGGCAGCGATGCGATCGTCTCGTCTGCACACCTCAGCCCCCGCGCGCTGCAGCCTGCCGCGCCCGGGGACCAGTGGGTCGAGCGCACCCGCGAGCTCGGTGCGGTCACCAGCGATCCGGAGGCCGTCGCCGCGATCCGACGGGCGGTCATGGCCCTCGACGCCGTCCCGGGATGACGCATCGCTGCTTTCCCGTCCCGCTCCATGACTGACCCGATGGTCCTGGCAGCAGCGACGGGTTTCCGGGCGCAAACCGACGCGCGCTCAAGCATGTGGGCACGCCTGCCGATACGTCTCCCATGCGCGCGAGCACCCGAACCCGCCTGATCCTCGCCTGCTGCCTTGCTGCACTGCCGATCCTCGCCACGGTGCCCGTGCAGGGCGCAAGCGACGAGGTCGTGATCAGCGCCGAGGTGCTGAGCATGACCTCCATCAGCCTCGCCGCCTGCGACACCGGCACCCCCGGCGTCACCGACTTCGGACAGCTCTTCCCCAGCGATGCGGTCGTCACCAGCGCAGACTGCACGGTCGAGTTCGGATCCTCAAACGACACCGCACGCCTGCACGTCGCACAATCCGACGGGCTCGGCCAAGCCATGTGGGCACCCAGCACAGGCGAGCTCAACCCGGACTTTGCAGGGGACGGCACACTCACCATCCCCATCGCCCCCGGCACCGGCGAGGACCGGGCCTCTGCGCTGGCAGTCCAGCCTGACGGGAAGATCATCACCGCCGGCTACTGCCAGATGGGTGGCACCACCGGCTTCGACAAGTGCCTGGCACGGATCAACCCCGACGGCACCCTCGACACCACTTTCGCCGCAGGCGGCACCCTCACCATCCCCATCGCACCCGGCACCGGCACGGACCGAGCCTATGCGGTGACACTCCAACCCGACGGCAGGATCATCACCGCCGGCACCTGCCAGATGGGTGGCACCACCGGCTGGGACACGTGCCTGGCACGCATCAACCCGGACGGCACGCTCGACACCAGCTTCGGCTCAGGCGGCACCCTCACCATCCCCATCGCCCCCGGCACCGGCACAGACTGGGCCTATGCGCTGGCAGTGCAACCCGACGGCAGGATCATCACCGCCGGCAGCTGCCACATGGGTGGCACCACCGGCACCGACAAGTGCCTGGCACGCATCAACCCCGACGGCACCCTCGACACCACCTTCGCCGCAGGCGGCAC
>SKUG01000043.1 GCA_007122215.1 Thermoleophilia bacterium
CGTTCGTCGGCGGGCTCGCCTGCGGGCTGGCCGAGGGCGAGGACGTCCCCACCGCCGTGGGACGCGGCACGCGCGCTGCCGGGATGCTCGTCGGCGACTGATCGCCGGCAGGCGCCACCGACGCGCCTGCCGTTTGCAGCGTTTCCGACAACCTATTGCCAAAGTTGCAATCTGCTCGTACGTTGGGTCTACCCAGTAAGCCCCCGAGGTACGACTGACATGGACGCACTCGATCCCGTACGGCTCGCCCAGGCCATCGTCTTCGCGCAGATCGCCCTGCTCGTGTTGACGCTTCCCTTCTCGCTCAGCGACCGCGCCCGCCGCGCGCTGCGACTGACCGCCGGCCTCAGCGGCCTCGGCGCCGTTGCCGGCGTGGGGCTGTTCATCGCCACGCTGCTCGGGCTCGGGGGGCTGCCCTCGGTGCTCGCCAACAGCGTCGTCGTCTGGTCCCTGATCGGGCTCGGCGTCGCCGTGCTGCAGGTCGCGATCCTCGGGCTGCGCGGCCTGCGGATGCGCGTCGATGCCGCCCGGCTGCAGACTCCCGCCGTGCGCAGCCGTGCCGGAGACGAGCTGCGGGCCATCCTGCGCAGCGAGGGCGTCGAGCTTGACGAGCGCCTCGAGGCCGCCCGCACCGAGCGCGAGCAGTTCCTCTACGCACTCGAGGAGCGCCATGCAGCACAGATCGCGTCGATCGCCGAGGAGTACCAGGCCGAGGCGCGCACCATCCTCACCCAACTTCTCGACCAACTTGCGGCAGAGCAGCTGCAGCCACTGGTCGAGCAGCGTCTCGCCGAGCACGGCGACCAGCTCCGGAGCGAGCTGGGTGCTCTCGAGAAGGTCGCCGCCGGCGAGACGCTGAATCAGCTTCGGGACGACCTCGCAACCCTCGATGCGAAGATCGAGGAGGCCTCGGGCCGCGTGGCGGAGATCCGCCGCGACAACCCCGAGTCGACCATCGAGGAGCGCGTCAACGCCCGGGTCGACGAGATCGTCGCCGGCCTCGACGGCCGCCGCAGCGATCTCGAGCAGGGCTTCGAGCAGCGCCTCGGCCAGGCCCAGGCCGCGATGGAGGCACGCATCAGCGAGCTCGCCGACATGGTCAACGGCAAGGTCGACCTCGCCGGCAACCCGCTGCTGGTACGCATGGAGGAGGCCCAGCGCGACGTCGACCTGCGCATGAAGTCCTACCTGGCATCGCTCGAGCGGCGCTTCGAGGAGACCGAGAAGCTGCTCACCGAGCGCACCATCCAGCAGGAGTCCGCACTCCAGGAGCGCGTGATCGCGCTGGAGGCATCGATCGACGAGCGCCTCACCAGCCACGGCGCCTCCATCGAGCAGGTGCTGTCGACCCACGACGGCGAGCTCCACGGCGCGATCGAGGAGCAGGTCCGCGCCGTGCATGCCCACGTCGAGGAGCAGCGCACCCGCCTGGTCGCCGACGTCGACGAGCACGGCCGCCAGCTCAGCGAGCGGATGCAGGCCGAACTGGCCGCAGCCGAGGAGAACGCCCGGGCTGCCGTCACCGCCACCCACGAGGCGTGGGAGTCCTTCACCGCCGACCTCGAGGAGCGCTTTGCGGCCACCCGCCAGCAGGCCATCGACGAGGCACAGGACATCGCCCGTGCCGAGCGCGAGCAGCTGCTCGGTGCGATGCAGCAGATCACCGGCGAGAGCCAGGCCCACATCCAGGAGCAGCTGGAGATGGTCGGCCGCGAGGCAGCCTGGCAGCGCGCCCAGGTCGAGCGCAGCGTCAGCGAGAACCTCGACCTGCTGCAGCGCTCGGCATCCGAGGCGATGGCCAGCGCGGACGAGATCTTCGCCGACCTCGAGCGGATGGGCGCCGATCGCGTCGAGTCGATCCGGGTCCGCGCCGAGGAGTCCCTGGTCTCCTCCCGCCAGTACATCGAGCAGCTCGAGGGATCGCTCAACGAGCACCTCGAGGCGATGCAGCAGTCGGCGAGCCAGCTGGCCGAGGACCTCGACGCGCGACTGACGGGCATCACCGGCACCGCGCAGCAGGCCGGCGACCAGCTCGAGGCCTACGCCCGGCAGCTGATCGACAGCGTCACCGACGAGGTCACCCGGCTGTCCGAGCAGCGCGTCAACGAGCTCGACCTCACGCTCACCCAGGACCTGCAGGCCAAGATGCAGGCAGCCGTCGACCAGCAGCACCGCCGCTACGAGGAGCACCTCGCAGAGCTCTCGCAGCAGGTCCTGCAGCAGGTCAACGGCGACCTCGCCGGCCTGGTGGAGAACGCCCGCGGGGTCGTCTCGACCGAGCTCGAGGCCGTGATCCAGGACGCGCAGCGCCAGGCGCAGGAGATCCAGCGGCGCGGCCACGGCGAGGTCATGCAGGAGCTCGCCCGCCAGCAGCAGGAGCTCGCCACCTCCGCCAACGAGGCAGCGGCAGCGATGCGCTCGATGATCGACGGTGCGACCCGCGACAGCCGCCGCCAGCTCGACGAGTCCCTGGCAGCGATGGGCGCCCACCTGCGCGAGGAGCTCGTGCGCTTCCAGGACGAGGGCCGACGGCGCACCGAGGAGGCCATCGAGCGCCTGCGGCACGCCGAGCAGGACCTGCTGCGCGACGAGGACCGTCGCCTGGCCAGCGCCCGCGGCGAGCTCGTGCGGCGCCACCAGGAGACCATCCAGCGCGAGCTCTCCAGCGCCCTGGGCACCATCGACCTCGGGCTGGGCAGCCCGAGCGCCACGCCGGCAGGCAGCGGCGGGCTCGGCTTTGCCGGAGTCCAGCGACCTGCCACCCCGCTCACCGGGGGCCAGGGTGGCCAGCAGCAGCCGCAGCAGCCACCGACGCCCGGGACGTTCGGGAGCTGACGACAGCATTCACCACGCGACAGGTGCGGCGCGGAATGGGCCCCGCCCGCACCACCAACGACAGCACACCGGGTCGTGGCATTACGGGGCGCCACGGCCCGGTTGCTGTCGTCATCTGCGCCCGGCTCGCGTAGGGTCCGCGCCAGCGGATGATGGCACGAGGGATGTACGCAGGGGCGCTCGAACCGATCTGGTTCGGGGATCGCAAGGTCTGGTCGGTGACCGGGGTGGTCGAGGGCGCGCGGCGCCGGCTCAGCGAGCTGCCCGGCGCATGGGTGCAGGGCGAGGTCTCCGACCTGCGCGTGCAGCCCAACCTCGCCATGGCCTACCTCACCCTCAAGGATCCAAACAACGGGCACACCGTGCAGTGCGTGATGGCCCGCTCGCGCTTCCAGGCGCTGGGGCTGGAGATCAGCAACGGCGACCAGGTGCAGGTCTTCGGGCGCCCCGACATGTGGGCCCCGCGCGGACAGTTCCAGCTGCAGCTGCAGACCATCGAGGCCACCGGCCGCGGGATGCTCATGCAGCAGCTCGAGGAGCTCAAGGAGCGCCTGGCCGCCGAGGGCCTGATGGATCCCTCGCGCAAGCGTCCGCTGCCGCTGATCCCGCGGCGGGTGGGGCTGATCACCGGCAAGGACGCAGCTGCCGAGGGCGACTTCCTGCGCAACATCCAGCGGCGCTACCCGCCGGTCAAGCTCGTGGTCTGCCACGCGCTCGTGCAGGGCGACAACGCCCCGCCGCAGCTGCGGGCGGCGCTGCGGGCGATGCAGCAGGTCGAGGACGTCGACGTGATCGTGCTCGCCCGCGGCGGGGGCGCGTTCGAGGACTTCCTGGCCTTCTCGGACGAGCTGCTGCTGCGCGACATCGCCGCCTGCCCGGTGCCGGTGGTCTCCGCGATCGGCCACGACAAGGACCAGCCGCTCAGCGACCTCGTTGCCGACCTGCGGGTCTCGACCCCCACCGCCGCGGCGCGGGAGGTCGTGCCCGACCACGCCGAGCTCAGCGGCCGGCTCGAGCGGCTGCTCGGGCGGGGGCGCCAGCGTGCGAGCCAGCGCCTCGACCGGGAGCTCGCGGCCACCGCCACGCTCGGGGGGCGCCTGCAGGCCCGCTCGCCACTGCTCTTCGTGGATGATCGGCGCCAGCTGCTCGACGACA
>SKUG01000129.1 GCA_007122215.1 Thermoleophilia bacterium
CAGGTGCCGAGGTCGCCGGGCTCGTCGATGCGAGCCGCAAAGAGGATCGCCCCGGTCTCGGCATCGTCGATGATCAGCAGGAACGGCCGGTCTGCCCGGATCGCGGTCGGGAACGGTGGCAGCGACATCTCCGCGATCCCGATGGCGGTGGCCGCCGCGGCCTCGGTGCCCTCCTCGTCGATCGCGATCATCACCGCGTGCTGCACGAACTCCAGCTCGAGGTCGTTGCTGGGCCCCTCGACGAGGCGGTTGTAGGTGCCGCGCGGGACGCCCAGCCCGAGCAGGTAGGGCTCGAGCAGGTCCCGGTTGGACTCGACCTGCATGCGTGGCAGCTGCACGCCCAGGCCCCGCTCGCCGCGCTCGCGCGTGGCCTCGGCCAGCGCATCCTGCAGCTCGATCCACGCATCGGCGTCGAGCTGGCCGATGGCTGCTGCCATGGTCGCGGGGTCTGCAGGAACGACGATCGTGGCGCCGAAGCGGCCGTCATCGCCGTAGGGGATACGCGCAGCCACCGTGCCGCCGCCGCGCAGCCCGAGGTCGACGACAGCCGGGTCACCGAGTGCCTCCTCGAGCCAGACGGCTGCCACCTCGACGTCGCCGAGCATCATCCGCACGGGCTGCGAGCTGCCGTCGGCGCGCTCGAAGGTGTCGTCCCGGGTCTGCTCGGGATCGAACGGCTCCTGCCAGGTGCCGTCGAAGGTCAGCGCGCTCACGAGCACCATCGCGAGGTCGGGTGTCACCTGCCCGGCGTCGATGATCTCCTCGATCCGCTCGAGGGTGGCATCGGAGGTCCAGCCGTTGATCGCCTCGGCGGTGCCGTCGGGGTCTGCGGCATCAAAGCTCGTGAGCTCCGCGCCGAAGCGGTCCCGGGCGATGGCCGTGAGGTCGGCAGACGGCTCGTGCCGATCTTCGGTGAACACCGCGTTGGCGGCGAGCACCTGCACCGCGTCGTCGCCTGCAGCCATCACCTCGCATGCCAGCGCGGTCATGGCGTCGGTGGCCTCCTCCACCGAGCGCCCGTCGAATCCCAGCGCGTCGAGCAGTACCGCGTCGGTTCCCTCGTCGGCACCGTTGGCGAGCAGCTGGAAGGCCAGCGAGAGGTTGAGCGGGGAGACCAGCACGTTGGGCTCGTCGCCAGCATCTGCGGCGACTGCCCCGAGCACCCCCAGCCCGAAGCTGCGCGATGCTGCCGCGGCAGCGGCCAGCGAGTCGGCGTCGACTGGAGCCACGTCATCACAGGCTGCTGCCATTCCTACCGGCGAATCGGCCGGGCCCGACCCGGGCTGCCCGTCCTCGCTGGTGCTGCGCTCGATCAGCCAGAACGCCCCGAGCAGCAGTGCCAGGGCACCCATCGCGATCGCGGCGCGCCGCAGGGAGCGTGCGGGAGTTGGTGGTCGGTCCACGGGGGGTCCTCGTCTCTGCTGGGCGTCGGTCCGGACAGTTGGTGCTGGAGCCTAGACGGCGCGGGCGTGGGCTGCTCCCCAGCTGCGGATCGCACCGATCTTCTCGGGCGAGACGCGGCTCAGCGGGCGGGTGGCCTCGATCTCCCGGGCGATGTAGGTCGTGTCGATGTCGACCCCGTCAGCATAGGCCGCATATAGCGCGTTGACGATCGCCTGCTCGACCTCCGCGCCGGAGAACCCCTCGGCGTGGCGGGCGAGTCCCACGCAGTCGAAGGCAGCGGGGTCCCGGTTGCGCCGGGCCAGGTGAATCGAGAAGAGCGCCTCGCGCTCGTGGGCCTCGGGCAGGTCCACGAAGAAGATCTCGTCGAACCTGCCCTGGCGGGTGAGCTCCGGCGGTAGCTTCGAGATGTCGTTGCTGGTGGCTGCCAGGAAGACCATCTCTCGGCGCTCCTGCATCCACGTCGCGAGCGTGCCCACCATCCGGAAGCCCAGGCCACCGTCCGAGGACGAGGCCTCGGTGATCGAGAAGGCCTTCTCGATCTCGTCGATCCAGAGGATGCTCGGGGCGAGCGCCTCGGCCATCTGCAGCGCGTCGCGCAGGTTGCGCTCGGTTGAGCCGATGTACTTGTCGAAGAGCGACCCGGCATCGAGCCGCAGCAGCGGCATGTTCCAGTCCTTCGCGAGCGCCTTGACGACCATCGATTTGCCACAGCCGGGAACACCGGTGAGCATGAAGCCCCGTGGCGGGGCCAGGCCGAACTCGGCGGCGTCCGGGGCGAGGGCCGACTGGCGGGTGGCGATCCAGCGCTTGAGGTCGTCGAAGCCGGCGACCCAGTCGAGCCCGACGTCGGGCACCACGAGCTCGACCACGCCGGTGGTCGCCAGCAGGCGAGACTTCTCGTGGACGGCTCGCTCGAGGTCCTCCACGCTGAGCCGGCCGTCATGCGCGGCGAGCCTGCCCAGCAGGGTGTCGACCTCGTGCAGGGTCAGGCCGCGCATGCTGGCCACGAGCTGGTCGAGGTCCTCGTCGCTGAGCTCGACCCGGGCGCGTCCACGCTCGCGCATCTGGGAGATCACGGTCTCGGCGTGGTGGCGGATCTGCTCGAGGTCGGGGCGTGGCAGCGCATAGGTGACCGACATCGGGCGCAGCTGCTCGGGTATCTCGCAGCTCGCGTCGATCACCACCAGCGTGTGGCGGCCCTCGGCGGCGAGCTCGCGCAGGTGCCGCGAGGTCGCCGCATCGTCGAGGTACTGGGCGAACTC
Source organism: Thermoleophilia bacterium (assembly GCA_007122215.1). Classification (GTDB taxonomy): domain Bacteria; phylum Actinomycetota; class Thermoleophilia; order Gaiellales; family SKUG01; genus SKUG01. The sequence continues at coordinate 2,667 of SKUG01000129.1, forward strand.
GTAGAGCAGCACGACGGCCGGGTCGGCAACGCGACCGACGACCTGCAGGGCCGCCACCGGCTGCTCGGTGCCGGAGCCCACGGCCGCGCCGTCGGGCCCCACCAGCCCCTGGGTCACCGACCAGGTGAGGATCGGTGCCTGCCCATGCGCGAGCGCCTCGCGCACGAGGTGGGTGGCACGCTGCTCCTCGCTGGTCTCGATGAAGACCAGCGGGAAGTGGCTGGTGACGAGGATCCGGATCTCATGCTGGGGGTCGGTGTTCGGCATGCCGTCTGCCTACCCGCAGCCCGGGGTGGGTCATGCCTGCGGACGCCACTTGATGTTGCAGCCGAGGCTGGGCAGCTGGGTCGACGGGGCAGGCTCACCGCTGCGCAGGGCGTCGATCGCCGCCACGAGGTCGGCACCGTCCGGGGTGGAGCCGTCACCGGGCCGGGAGGCATCGAACCTGCCCCGGTAGTAGAGCCCGTGGTCGGCGTCGTAGAGGAAGAAGTCCGGCGTGCATGCGGCGCCGTAGGCGCGAGCCACCTGCTGCGACTCGTCGAGCAGGTAGGGAAAGCCCCAGCCTGCCCGCCGCGCCTGGTCGGCCATGCCCTCGGGGCCGTCGGCCGGATGGGTCTCGATGTCGTTGGAGCAGATCGCAACGATCGCCGGGCCATCCTCGGCGAGGTCGCCCGACAGTCGCCCGATCGCCTGCTCGATGTTGCGCACCGACGGGCAGTGGTTGCAGACGAACATCACCAGCAGCGCCTGCCCGGAGAAGTCGGCCCGGGAGACGGTGGTGCCGGCCAGCGGGTCGGGCAGGGAGAAGTCCGGGGCCTGGCTGCCCAGCTCGGGCATCGTCGACTCGGTCATGACCATGGTGTGGGCTCCTCCCGTGCTGGCGGCTGGTCGACCGTCACCCTAGCGCCCGGTGCAGGGTCGGGTGAGGTTCCTCCACCGGTGGCTCGATGGCCGGCCGGCGAGCCATCGGTCGGGCTGCACGACCACGGTCATCCTCCGGCGAGGACGACCTGCCGGCGTGCACGCCCATCCCACCAGCAGACCGATCCCACGCGGGTACTGATCGGCAGGTCGACCTTGCGCAGCACGTCCAGCGCCGTGGTGGCATGGTCGCTGCGCAGCCGCTTGGCGAGGGTGAGGTGGGGCATCCACCTGCCGGGCTCGACCTGGGCGAGCTGGTCGACCCCGGCCGCTGCGATCGGTCCCCAGGTCCTGGCGTGTGCGGCGAGCAGCTCGGCCGTCGGGCGTGGCTGCAGGTAGAGCACGTCCCCGCGCGGGCGCAGGAAGAGCCCGACGGCCGCCAGCTCGATGGACATGCCCG
>SKUG01000247.1 GCA_007122215.1 Thermoleophilia bacterium
CGTCGACCCACTCGCGGAAGCTCGCGGCGAGCACGGCCGCTGCCAGCAGGACGTGGATCAGCGGCTGGTTGAGCTGGCCCAGCGCCAGCCGGAGCCAGCCCGGACCGCTCGATGCGGTGATGCGGTTGGGCCCATCTGCGGCGAGTCGCCGCTGCGCCTCGGCAGCGGCCAGGCCAACCTCGAGGTCGCCCTCGAGCGCCTCGGCGACCTCGGCAGTGGATCCTGCGTGCCACGAACGTCCCGTCATCACCGCGCATCCTCGCAGGTCCCGGCCCCAGGGCGCAGCCCCGGTGACGGCACGGGGACCCGTCGGCCAGCGGCTCGGAGGGGGCAGGCAGTAGGGTTGTGCTGCGCCCCGTACACGACCAGAGGCAGGACACCATGGGCACATCGGCTCCCGAGCACGCAGCACCGACGACCTCCACCGGCTCGGCATTCATCGCCTGGTTCGACGATGTCGGCATGGACGACGTCGGCCGCGTTGGGGGCAAGAACGCCTCACTCGGGCAGATGCGATCCGTGCTGGCAGCGGCCGGCGTGCGGGTGCCCGATGGCTTTGCGGTGACCGCGGATGCCTACTGGCACGTGCTGGACACCAACGACCTGCGCGGGCCGATCAGCACGGAGCTTGCGCGGCTCGACGAGCCGGGCGTGGAGCTGCACGAGGTCGGCGAGCGCATCCGCAGCCTGCTGCGCGGGGCAACCATGCCGGAGGACCTGACGGCGGCCATCCGCAGCGCCTACGCCGAGCTCGGGGAGCGCTGCGGCGGGGCCACTCCCGACGTTGCGGTCCGCTCGAGCGCCACGGCCGAGGACCTGCCCGACGCGAGCTTTGCCGGCCAGCAGGAGAGCTACCTCAACGTGGTCGGGTCCGACCAGGTGGTCGCCGCGGTGCAGAAGTGCATCGCGTCGCTGTTCACCGACCGGGCGATCAGCTACCGCCAGGCAAACGGCTTCGACCACATGCGCGTGGCGCTGTCGGCGGGCGTGCAGCAGATGGTGCGCTCGGACCGTGGCGCCTCGGGCGTGATGTTCACCATCGACACCGAGACCGGCCATCCCGGGTCGATCGTGATCGACGGCGCCTGGGGCCTCGGCGAGTCCGTCGTCAAGGGCGTCGTCGACCCCGACGAGTGGGTCGTGTTCAAGCCCACCCTCGGCACCGCGCCCACCCCGATCACCTCCCGCAGACTCGGCAGCAAGCAGGAGCGCTGCACCTACGCCGAGGGTGGCGGCACCCGCTACGAGCAGGTCGCGAAGGCCGACCGCCAGCGCTTCGTGCTGCGTGACGACCAGGTCATCGAGCTCGCCCGCTGGGCAGTGGCCATCGAGGACGCCTACGCCCGGCCCATGGACATCGAGTGGGCGCTCGATGCCGACGGCGAGACGCTCTTCATCGTGCAGGCCCGCCCCGAGACGGTGCAGTCACGTGCAGCTGGCGCGGCAGGGAAGGTGCACCGGATCCTCGGAGCTCCCGGCGAGCTCCTCGTGGAGGGCATGGCCGTCGGCACTGCGGTCGCATCCGGGCGCGCATGCGTGCTCACCGACACCGCCGACATCGAGCAGTTCCCCGATGGCGGCGTGCTCGTGACCGGCTCGACCGACCCGGACTGGGTTCCGGCGATGCGCCGCGCCAGCGCCATCGTCACCGAGCACGGCGGGCGAACCTCGCATGCCGCGATCGTCAGCCGGGAGCTCGGGGTGCCAGCCGTGGTCGGTGCCCACGACGCCACCCACCGGGTCCCCGAGGGCTCGATGGTCACCGTCAGCTGCTGCGAGGGTGAGGTCGGCCGGATCTACGCCGGCGAGGCCGAGGTCGAGGTCACCGAGCTCGACCCGGCAGCGCTGCCCACCACCGAGACTCCGGTGCTGCTCAACCTCGGCACGCCGGCTGCGGCGATGGCGAGCTGGCAGCTGCCCGCCCGTGGCTGTGGCCTTGCGCGCATGGAGTTCATCGTGGGCTCGGACATCGGCATCCACCCGATGGCGCTGGTGCGCAGCGAGCTGCTCGACCCTGCAGAGCGCGCGGCGATCGCGCGGCGCAGCGCCGGGCATGCGAGCCCGGTGGAGTTCTTCGTCAGCCAGCTGGCATCGGGAATCGCCCGGATCGCGGCGTCGCGACACCCGGATCGGGTGATCGTGCGCCTGAGCGACTTCAAGACCAACGAGTACCGCAACCTGGTCGGCGGACGCCACTTCGAGCCGCATGAGGAGAACCCCATGATCGGCTGGCGCGGGGCAAGCCGCTACGCCAGCGACGGCTACCGCGAGGGCTTCGCGCTCGAGTGCCGGGCGCTGCGCCGCGTGCGGGACGAGGTCGGCCTTGCCAACGTCGCGCTGATGGTGCCCTTCTGTCGAACGGTGGAGGAGGCCGACGCGGTGCTGGCCGAGCTCGCCCGCCACGGGCTCGAGCGGGGCCGTGATGGGCTGGAGGTCTTCGTGATGGCCGAGATCCCCGTCAACGTGCTCTGCGCCGCCGAGTTCGCCGAGCGCTTCGACGGCTTCTCGATCGGCAGCAACGACCTCACCCAGCTCGTGCTCGGCATCGACCGCGACTCCAGCGAGCTCGCAGCCACCTACGACGAGCGCCACCCGGCGGTCGTGCGCGCGATCCGGATGCTGATCGAGGATGCCCATGCCGCGGGCCGGCACGTCGGCTTCTGCGGCAACGCCCCCAGTGCCGATCCTGCCTTTGCCGCCCTGCTGGTGGAGCTCGGGATCGACTCGATCTCGGTCACCCCGGACGCCTTCGCGAGCGTGCTCGAGGCCGTGGCCGCAGCCGAGGGCGCCGTGGCCCGCTGAGGTGCTGCGACCAGGGCAGGTCGGCAGGTGCGCCGGGCCGCCCGTGGGACAGCCCGTGCCGTTGGCCCGATACCCGGGTGGGATGCCCCATGGTGGGGCCAACGGACGAGATGCTTGACCTGATGCCATACGCGCGAGGCGCCGCCTGGCACCTGCAGCTGGCGGCGCGACAGTCGCTGCTGCATGCAGACGCCGTGCCTGCGCGCCCGGAGACCGCCCGGGGCCTCATCGACCGGATCAGCCTGCACGTCAGTCGGGGGCTCGACGATGCCCGTGCCGTGCGCGGTGGCATCGCGGGCAGTCCAGCCTACGATGGTGTCGGACGTCTGCTGGAGTCGGTGGAGGACTCCTCGCGGGCCATGCTTGGACGCATCGCATCCGGTGACGTCGATGGTGCCTGGCTGGGCCAGGCGGCCGACGATGCGTGGCATGCGCAGCGCATGGTTGCCCGCATCCAGGGCGATCCGCATCCGCTCCGGATCGGTGTGCCCTTCGAGCAGGCACCGCTGGAGGACCGCCTGCTGGTGGACACGGTGGAGGCCGTTCGCATCGCCGAGGCGCCGATCGGCGTCGAGCGACGGGGCATGAGGTGGATGCTCGACCATGCGTCCGGGCTCGAGCGGCAGGATCGGGCGCCGATCCAGAACGTCGGTGGCAGCAATCCCGAGGTCGAGCGGCTGGCGCTGGTCGAGCCCGGGTCGGGCGCGCTCGTCGAGGCGGTGCGCCGCCCGCTGGCTGCCGAGGCGGTGCAGGAGGCCGTGGCGACCCGGTTTGGCGAGCAGCTGGGCATTGCGCATCGCCTGCCGGCGGTGGGATCCGCCGAGGATGGTGCCGCGCTCGTTGAGTTCATCCCCAGCGATCCGCTCTGGCGGGCGGGGGTGCGTGACCGTGCCGGGATCGAGGGCCTGCTGGATGCAGAGGTCGCTGCACGGTACCCCGGCCTGCCCCCTGCGGCCCGCGCCGGGCACGTCCGGCAGGAGCTGCAGCGGATGCAGGTCTTCGACTGGCTGCAGGCCAACCCGGACCGCCACGACGGGAATGCGATCCTCGAGCATGGCACGCGGCGCGTGCTGCTGATCGACCACGGGCTGGTCGGGCGTGGGGAGGCCGCCGACGTGCTGCGGCCCCGGCTCAAGGAGACCTTCCTCGGCGGCGATGGCGTGATCGAGGTCGACGGC
>SKUG01000026.1 GCA_007122215.1 Thermoleophilia bacterium
GGCCTGCCTGGCAGTATGGGGATATGGAATCGTCCGACACAGCCGGTTGCTGGGACCACGATCCCGTCGATCTCACGGCTGCCCGCGACACGATCGTCGCCGTGCTAGAGGATGTGTGCGGCGGGGTGAGTCCCGAGGGCATCGACTGGCTGACCCGCAGCGAGGCGGTGGACCACTGGCGCCTGCTCATGCACTGGGACGATGGCGAGTGCCCGGAAGCGGCAGCCGCGTGGGCCACCCGCAACCCGGCGGCCGCCCTGCGGTACATGGAGCAGGTCCGACGCGTTGAGCCCGAGCGGGTGGCGGATCGGCCGCCCTCAGAACGCCTCTCCTTCACGCTGACCCGCGCCCGCTACTGGTACGGGTTCGACGTGTTTGACGCTGTGCTCACGGGCATGGCGAGCGACGCTGGGCCAGCGTAGCCGGAGCGGCCGAGCAGACCCTGGCCGCATGGGCCGCCTGCGCCCTGGATACGATGCGTTGCATGAACACACGCATTGAGTATCTGTACCGCGACGCCGGAAACTTCAAGGTGTATGGCGAGGCCGTGCTGTCTGGGGAGATTCCCGACGACCTGGATCTGAGCGAGGTGCTCATCGACGGGTACGCTTTCGTGCCGGAAGATACTGGCCTTCCACCTCTGCGCGAAGGGCTTGGCCCATACGTCCCTGATCTCGATCTGGACTGGCACGAGGTGCTGCTGGTTGAGCGCACAGAGGCCGCACCGACGGTTTCCATCTGTGCGTCAGACTGGGCACACCGCGCCCGAACATCGCACGGCAACGGGTCCTGACATCAGAGTCGAAGCTGTCGCGCCTCCACACGATCAGGGAACCTACAAGCGGCGAGCGCATGAGGGACTCGCAGGATCAGTAATCGATCCGGTCGCTCTTCTCAAGGTTGTGCCGAGAACACAGAAGTTGCACATTCTCTGCTCTGAGCGACGTGCCACCTTGCGAGTATGGAATCACGTGATCGAAGTGGAGGTTCTCACTCGACCCACATTTCACGCACATCCCCTTGTCCCGATCCCACACTTCGACCTTCACGTCAGCAGGAATGGCCCGGGGGGCCGGACCATCGTGCCGAGGGATGGAAACCCCGGAGGTGTCGAGCGCTTCACTGGTGGCACGAAGCCCGAAGATGCAGACTCGCCGATTCCCGTCGGATGACTCCCACGCATCGATGAGCTCGTGTATCCCGGCGAAAACCCAGAGCCCCTTCTTGATCTTCTCGAACACGAGTGCTCGTTCGGGAGGAGCCTCGCCTTCCTTGAACTGATGCACTGCCTGTCGCAGGCGACCATTCCCGGTGAGCGTGCCATTGGGCGTGCGGTAGATCTGGTCGACCAGCTCAGGGAAACGGATCTCCGCTGACTTCCGCTGGTTTTCGCCGACATAGTGGAGAAGCCCGTCTGCTTCATGCAGTCTGTCAGGGTACGGGGCGTTCTCTGCCAGAGACATCAGCAGGATGGTCCACCTGCCACGAACACGAAAGTTGATGCCCTTCGTGAGGTGCGCCCCACCGGCTATGCCACACATCGTCCGGTGCGACACGGTCGTATTCGGCAGGAGGATTGTCGGTTCATCGGCCACGAGCCGCGCCAGGATACATGAGCTCCGACGAGGACCTGGAACACCCGCAGACCTTTCCTGCGCTCAGCTGGTGTCGGCCAGCAGCTGCTCAGGATCCATTACCACCTCGGCGTGCACGTCCCACTCCCATGCCTTGATGAGCGCGCGGATGGCGGTGGTCTTGCCGGTGCCGGGCGCGCCGTGCCAGACGTGTACGCCGCCGTGCGTGAGGCCGCGCATGCTGACCTGCAGCCAGGCCGTGCGGGTCGCGTCAGGCAGCGACTGCCTGACCTCGTCGAACGGGCGTGCAGCCAGCGTCCGGCGGGTCGATGTCGGACCGTTGCGTGCCGCGCGCCACTCGCGCACCTCGAACTCGAGCGGGTTGGGCTCCTCGTCATCGTCGTCATCGGGCAGGTAGTGAAAGGGCTCGGCCACCGACAGCAGCCAGCGGCCCAGCCGCAGGGCGCTGTCCTCATCGCTGTGGTAGACGATGACCTCGGTGGCGTGGATGCCCCAGTCATCGAAGTCAGGCTCCTGGAACTCGGTGGCCTGGACCATGCCCCCACCGACCAGCGCGAGGCAGGTGCGCAACGCCATCGGGCCGCGCGTCCAGTGCAGGACACGCGAGCCGAGCTCCTCGCCCAGCCCGCGCAGGATGCCGGAGATCGGATAGAAGGCCGGCTCGTCGAAGACCACCTCCGCATGCAGCGCATGCTCGACTCGCATGATGTCTGCGAGCGCCGTCAGGTCGGCTGTCGCGCGGCACGCCGAGGGGGGCATGTGCGCATTCTGGCCGGTGCGTTCCAGCAGCTTCTGCCGCTGGTCCATGCGCGTGTCCACGAGCTCCCGCGTGGCCACGGGGCCCTGCCAGGCGACTGCCGACCCGTGGGCAGTGCCACTTGCAGCAGGTGCCCTGCCGGAATCGGCGGTGGCACCTGGAGTTCCTGGATCGTGTCCCATCTCGCTGCCCTCATGGCTCGGGCGCGATGCTGGCGACACGCATCCACACCCGGGTCATGGGTATGGAACACAAGGAGCTTGTTTGTGCCGGCGCCGCCCGCTGCGGGCGTCTCGCCGACCACATCCCCGTGACCACCGTGGCCGTCCTTGGAAGGCTCGGTTGGTAGCGCGCCAGTCGCGCTTCTTGATGCAGTACAGGTAAGTATATCAGGAGTTGGAAGGCCGCGTGAGATAGACCGCGGGATGGGACGCCTCCGGGCCCCGGGCGGAGGCAGCTGGCCGCTGCGGCCAGTGGCACCCTTCCAACTCTCGCACGCGCGCGAGCTCAGGCGTCGGGGGCGAGCGCCTCGAGGGTGATGGGCGCCTGGTAGGTGGTCGGGTCGACGTCGGCCGGCACGTGCAGCCCAAAGTGCAGGCGGGCGATCGCGTCCACCACCCCCGGAGTGGCGGTGGTCGCGACCACCGCCGAGGCATCTGCCCGCAGCCGGGGGATGCCCTGCCAGTGCGGAGCGGGATCGCTGACAGGATCGGGGATCGCGCACTGCCCCGCGGGCCCTGGCACCCAGCTGGCGATGGCCCCGGCATCAACCGATGCCAGGCACCCAGCAAACGCCCCACCCGAATCCCAGTCACTGCTGCCCTCGTCATAGTCGGGGATTGCCGATGCTGCGAGCCGGCTCACGAAGGCCACGAAGTTACCGCCAAGGCTGTTTGAGTAACCCGCGAGCAGCACGGATCCATCGACGAGCGCAACGCCCGAGACGTCCTCCGACCCGCTACCATCGCCCAGTGACTGCAGGTGAAGCCCACCGATCCCAAAGTCCGGGTCCAGCGATCCATCGTCTGAGAAGCGAACTGCATGCGCCCACGTGCCACCCAGGGCGTTGGAGCTGAATCCCGCAGCGACGACCTTGCCATCTGCCTGGGCGGCGACGCCATAGAACGCATCCGCGAGCCCAGCAACATTGTGTGTAACGAGTCCGTCGCTGCCGAAGGAAGTATCTGGTTCGCCACCGGGCAGCAGCCGCAGCACCACACCATGGAGCGCACCCCCGATGTTTGCCAGGCCGGCAGCCACGATCCGGTCCTCCTGGTCGACCACCACGTCGACGAGGAGGTCCGAGCCCGGCCCCGCGTCGCGGGTGACCCAACCTGCCGTGCCGAACGACGAGTCGATGGTGCCGTCCGGCAGGACTCCGACCAGGGACAGGGCATTGCTTGAGCCGTTGTGGCTGTACCCCACCACGACGATGCGCCCCGATCGCTGGACTGCATGCCGGTAGCCATAGTCAGTGCCACCCACCGGATTGTCGAATGCCGCCGGCACGCCCCCGTTGAACTGTGGATGCGGCTGCCCCGAGGCCGTGAAGCGCATGACCCCGAAATTGGCGCCGGCACGGCCACCA
>SKUG01000001.1 GCA_007122215.1 Thermoleophilia bacterium
TCCCGGCTGGGCCCCACCCGCTGCTGTCCGTACCGGAACCATGCAGCGAGCCGGTAGGCTGCATGCCATGGCCCAGCTGCTGCTCGTCTCCAACCGGGGCCCGGTCGTCTTCCGGGTCGGAACCGATGGCTCGCTCGTGGCCCGTCGCGGCGGAGGTGGCCTGGTCACCGCGCTCGACGGCCTGGCAGGCGAGCACGAGGTCAGCTGGGTCGCACACGCGCTCGGCGATGGGGACCTGCGGGCGATGTCGGAGTCCGGCGGGGCCCCGATCACCGAGCTGTCCCGGCAGGGCGGCACCTACCAGCTGCGCTTCTCGGGCGGCCCCGACGCGCACTACGACGGCTACTACAACGTGATCTCCAACCCGCTGCTGTGGTTCGTGCAGCACCGGCTGTACGGCTTCGGGGAGGCCCCCACCATCACCCGCCGCGTGCAGCGCGCGTGGGAGTCCTACCGGATCGTCAACCGGCGTATGGCCGCAACGGCACTGGACGAGCTCGAGCGGGTGGGCTCGGTCGATGCGGTGATGGTCCACGACTACCAGCTGCTGCTCGTGCCAGGTGAGATCCGCGCTGCCCGCCCGGACGTGCCGCTGGAGCTCTTCCTGCACATCCCCTGGCCCGAGCCCGCGGCCTGGAGGTGTCTGCCGCCGGAGTGGGTGATGGCGTTCGTGGACTCCCTGCTCGACTGCGACCTCGTGGGCATGCAGACCCGCCGGGATTGTGATGCCTTCCTCGACACCGTCCGCGCGCTGGGCGTCAGCGAGGTCAGCATCGAGGTGGCAGCGCACGGGGCCGTCGTGCGCCGTGGGGACCGGGAGGTGCACGTGCGCGATTACCCGATCTCGGTGGCCGTCGGCGAGTTCCAGGACCATCGTGACAACCCGGCCGTGGCCCGGCTGCGCTCGCGGATCGAGGACATGCGTCCCGGCCCGGACGGCAAGCTGGTGGTGCGGGTCGACCGCACCGACCCGTCGAAGAACATCGTGCGCGGCCTGCAGGCGTTCCAGCTGCTGCTGCGCGAGCACCCCGAGCTGCACGAGCGCGTGGTGATGTTCTGCCAGCTGGACCCGTCCCGGCAGGACATCGACGAGTACGCCCGCTACATGCGCGCCCTGCAGGTCGCCGCCGACGAGGTGAACATCGAGTTCGCATCGGCGACCTGGCAGCCGCTCTACCTCAACATCGACTCCAACTTCACCGCAGCGGTGGCGGCCTACGCGGCCTACGACGTGCTGTTTGTCAACTCGGTGGCCGACGGCATGAACCTCGTGAGCAAGGAGGGGCCGCTCGTCAACGACCGCGATGGGGTGCTGGTGCTCAGCGAGACCGCCGGCTCCTTCCAGGAGCTCGGGGAGCACGCGCTGGCCGTGTCGCCGTTCGACATCTGCCAGCAGGCCGAGGCGCTGCACGAGGCGCTGCTCATGGACCCCGCCGAGCGTGCGCGCCGGGCCGCCGGGCTGCGCAGCGTCGTCCAGGAGCGGGACGTCGCCGACTGGGCCCGCAGCCAGCTGCAGGACCTGATCGGCATCCGGAGCCACGCCTGATGCGCTTGGCCGCAGCGTGCATCGTGCTGGCGACCCTGTCGCTGGTCGCCGGGGGGATGCTGCTCGAGGCCTCGAGCATCGGCGCGGCGGCGATCACCCCGGAGGGGCGGTTTGGTCGGCTTGGTGGGATCCTGATGCTGCTCGTGGCCGGCCTGCTCCTGGGCGGTGCACGGCTGGGCGTTGACCGTCGCTACGCCGTCGAGCACGAGTTCAGCGCGCTGCGCTGGGCTGCCCTGGGGGTGCTGCCGTCGCTGGTCCTCGTCCTGACCCTGCCGGCCGTGATCGGTGGGGGAGTTGCCGACGCCCTGGCTGGGGGTCCGCTGGGCGCGACCCTGACTGGCACGAGCGGCATCGGGCTGGCTGCCGGCAGTGCCACGCTGGTCGGGGCCTCGCTCACCGGGGCGGTGTCCTCGGCGGTGCCCGCAGCGGCGATCATCGAGGCCTGGGAAGGGCAGCGGGGCGACCACGGATGAGGATCATCGGACACCTGCGGCGCCTGGTTGCCTTCGAGCACACGATCTTCGCGCTGCCCTTCGCCTACGCGGGCATGCTGCTGGCCGGCGCGGTGACCGGGGCGGCGGTGACCTGGCAGCTGGCCGGCTGGATCACCCTCGCGATGGCCGGCGCGCGCACCCTTGCCATGGTCGCCAACCGCGTGATCGACGCCCGCATCGACGCTGCCAACCCGCGCACGGCCGGGCGGGAGATCCCCAGCGGCGTGGTCACCCGCACCCAGGCCCTGCTGCTGGGGGCCGTCAGCGCGGCGCTCATGCTGCTGGCGGTGTGGCAGCTCGACCCGGTGGTGCGCTGGCTGTGGCCGATCCCGGTGGCGATGTTCATCGCCTACCCCTTCATGAAGCGCATCACCTGGGCCTGCCACGGCTTCCTGGGCCTTACCGTGGGCATGGCAGCCCCGGCAGCGTGGGTCGCCACCGCCGGCACGGTCGGCTGGGTGCCCGTGCTCGCGTGGCTCGCGGTGGCCGCGTGGGTTGCGGGCTTCGACCTGATCTACGCCACCCAGGACGTCGAGCACGACCGTCGCCACGGCCTGCACTCGCTGCCGGCGCGCTTCGGGGTTGCCGCGGCGCTGGTCACCGCCCGCATCCTGCACGTCGCCACGGTGCTCGGCCTCGCTGCCGTCGCGGTGCTGGCAGGTGCCGGCCCGGCCCACTGGGCCGCGGTGGCCGTGGTCGCAGCCGTCCTCACCTGGGAGCACACGCTCGTCAGCGCTGACGACCTCAGTCGCGTCGACAAGGCCTTCTTCACCGCCAACGGCTACGTCGGCATCGCCTACCTCGCAGGCGTGGCCGCCGACACGCTCCTGCCCGGCTGACGCGCCCTCGGGTGTCCGGGATCCGCGGTCCCCGGGGCCGTGCCGTGCCGTGCCGGGCAGTGCCGTGGGATCCGCGGTGGATCGGGCACCCATGGGATGCCATTTCGTACGAGCATCAACGCGCCGGCGCCCCCTTTGGCATGCGCGTACGTCCCGGCATCGATGTGATGTCATTTCGTACACGGAACAGCGGGCCGGCGCCGCCTTTGCCATCCGTGTACGTTCGGTCATCGATGTGGTGCCATTTCGTCCGCGGATCGGGTTCGGGGTGGCCGGCGTCCGAATCCGTGTACGTGTGGACACCGATGCGATGCCGGATCGTCCGCGCATGCCCTGCCGCTTGCCCGATCGCGTGCTCGCCGGTGTCGCTGCTGCTGCTGCTGCCCGAGGAGCGGCCGTCAGCGCGGGGCGAGGACCTGGCCCTCGTGCACGAGGGCACGCAGGTCCGGGTGGAGGTCCCGCAGCTGCCCGCGCTCGCCGGCGAGCTGGCTCTGCACGACGTGCCAGCCGCGGCGGATGCCGTACTCGGCGTTGTAGGCGCGGGCCAGGTAGAAGCGATCGCCGCGCTCCAGAACCGCCACGGCACCGCGGCCCACATCGCTGGCGGCAGCTGCCCGCTCGAGCGCGGCCTGCATCGAGTCGAAAGAGCTCGGGAAGCGCCGCCCGGCGTACACGTTGACGCTGCCGGTTGCCGAGAGCCTGCTGCGCTCCTGCACGGCGAGCCGCTGCTCGAACCAGGTCGGCGGCTGGCCCGGGCCTCGCAGGGCCTCCGGCGGTGCGGGAATGGATGCGGGTGCGGGTGCGGGTGCGGATGCGGATGCGGATGCGGATGCGGATGCGGATGCGGGTGCGGATGCGGATGCGGGTGCGGATGCGGATGCCGGCGTGATGGCGATCTCGGTCATGGCGGGACTCCCGGGTCGAGTGGGCGCTGCGCCGGATCGTCCCACACCCGCGCGAGTCCCTGCGCCGGCACTGCCAGTCCCGCGGGCACGTGCCACGGATGCAGGCGCGGGTGCGCGGACCTGCACCACCTGCACCGCCTGCACCGCCTGCA
>SKUG01000053.1 GCA_007122215.1 Thermoleophilia bacterium
ACCCGCCTGGAAGCCCACGCTGGCCGCCCAGAAGGCCGGCAGTCCACCGTCGAGGCGGGCGAGCCATGCCGCACAGGCGCCCAGCACCAGCGCCGCACCGGCGGCCACGCCGGTGACCTGCCGACGCATGCTGGCGCGGCCGACGTGCAGCACGGCAGCGAGCGCGACGACCGGCAGGAACTTGACCATCGACGCGGCGGCCACCAGCGCGCCGCGCAGCAGGGGCGAGCCGAGCGCGACCAGTGCAGCGAGCAGCAGCGCCGCGACCAGGGCATCGTTGCTGGATGAGTTCATCGCCATCGTCGTCCACGGGTAGAGCGTCCAGGCACAGGCGGCGAGCAGGCCGGCCCGCCAGCTGCGCAGCTGTCGGCCGAGGACCACCAGCAGCACAAGGCACAGCACGTCGCTGGCGATGGCGACCGCGTGGGCGGCGAGCAGGGTGTCCCAGCTGCCGGAGAATCCCCAGATCAGCACGGCCGGGACATAGGCGGCGTAGTTCAGCGGCCCGTAGGTGTCGCCGTGCGGGTTGTCGCTCGGCATGTTGCCGTAGGGAGACTCGCCGGCGAGCAGGAGGTCTGCGCCGATCACCCCGGCGTAGCCGACGTCGATGACGGTGGAGTCCTGCCAGTGCAGCCCGTAGCGCAGCCCGAGCGCGAACACCGTCACCACGAGCACGAGCGGCGTGGGCGGCCAGCGCGCCAGCAGCGTCGTCCAGCGCCCGGCCGTGCGGGGCGCGGGCATCGGAGCCGTGTGCTCGGCACGCGCTGCCAGGTGCAGGCTGCGGCCGAGCACCCAGAGCAGCGGGGGCACGGCCAGCGGCACCGACCACTCGACCATGCCGGCGCGGAACAGCTCGTGCGAGATCCCGAAGGAGACGAGCATGGCCAGGTCGAGGGTGTGCACGGACCGCAGGCGGTCGAGCCGCAGCAGCATGACGACGAAGAGGCCCGTCAGCGACCACCACAGCCATGGATCGTTGATCGAGCCGCCGAAGCTGCGAGCGTTGCCGCGGGCCATCGTCCAGCCGATCGCATGCCCGGTCCAGACCTCGCGTACCGCACCGGAGATGTCGGGCACGTCTGCCCGCACGACGGCCACCCCGTCGGCATCGAGCAGGTCGACCTCCCAGGTGCGCGTGTGCTCGTTGAACCGTGCGCGCAGGTCGCTGGCCTGCGGCTCGATCCCGCGCTCGAGCGCCTCGGCCCGGAAGCGATCGTCGCCCGCCGCCGCCACCCGGGCCTGCGCCGATGACATGCGCCGCAGCTGCGGATCCAGCCCGGGCAGGGGCTGCAGCACCCCGCCGGACGGGGCGTCGCCTGCGCCCGTGGTCGCGCTCGCGGCACCCGCGCCTGCAGGGGGTGCGGCAGTCGCTGCAACCGGGGCGAGGGCCAGGGCAGCAAGCACGGCCGAGGCGATGAGCAGGACGAGCGCCCCGCGGGCCCGCGTGTTCAGTCGGGCGGCAGCTGCGAGTTGCGGGCGCGGAAGGTGAAGAGCTTGTTGCCCACGAAGCCGATGGGGGTGACGAGCACCACCGCGAGCGCCTGCGCCCAGAACTCCGCCATCCCCGCCCGCTCCACGAACAGCGTCAGCAGCACGATGTTCAGCGCCAGGGCCACGAGCCCCACCAGCAGGAACCGCAGGTACTCGGCGAGCATCGAGTGCTCGGCTGTCGGGAACGACCAGACCCGGTTCCAGACGTAGTTGTTGACGTTCGCCACGCCGAAGGCCACGACCGCTGCCAGGCGGTAGTGCAGCCCGAGCGCCAGGCAGCCCGCGAAGACCGCGAGGTTGACGACGTAGCCCGAGCCGCCGACGATGCTGAAGCGCGTCAGCTGCCACCAGTTCTCGCGGTGTCGGCGGGTCCAGTACCAGTGCAGGTAGCGCAGCCGCCCGATCTCCTTCGGGTCGGGCCAGAGGTCCTGCTTGCGCACGCGCGGGGGCTCGCCTGCCGGCAGGTCGCCGGGCGAGGCGGCAGCATCGTCGCGTGGCAGTGGTTCACCCATGTCTGGATCCCTATCGGCCCGGTGTGCGGACGGGTTGAGGCCATGGTCTCAATCGTACCCGCCGCGGATGAGCCCACCGGCGGTGAACGCCGAGGCGGGCAGCAGCCCGAAGTGTGCCCCGACCAGCCCGTAGATGTCGGCCAGGCGGATGGTCATCCCGGGCTGGAGCACGTCACCGACGCCGAGGCCGTGGGCGAGGAACGCGGCGGTCGAGTCGGCACCGTGCAGCGAGCCGTGGCTGCCGCCTGCGTGGGCGGTGCCGCCGATGTCGGTGTACTCGGTGCCGGCCGCTGCCGAGATGAAGACGTCCCCGGAGTTGACGCAGTCGTGCGCGGCGGCCAGCCGGGCGATGGCGTCGGGGTAGGCGCCGTAGGAGACGTGGCCGGCGTCGTCGACGGCCAGGTCGAGCACGTCGAGGTCGCCCTCGAGCGCCCAGCGGCGCTCGCCCCGGTGCAGGTCCACATCACCGCTGGGCAGGGGACGCAGGCCGTCGACGTCCGGCGTGAGCACGAGGCGCCCGTCGCCGCGCAGCACGATGATCGAGCCGTCGTCGACGTAGCTGACCACGTCGGCGGCGTCCTCTGCCACGGCCCGCTCGGCGAGCTCCTGCAGCTGCGGTGCTGAATCGTCGAGGCGGTAGAGCATCGCGCAGCGGTTCGATGGGGAGATCGCCACCTGTGGATGGCGGGTGACGGCCGTGCGGCGCCGGACCTGGGTGACGGGACGGCGCCGGCTGTCGTGCTGGCGGGCCCCGCGGAAGAGCTCGAGGTCGTCGAAGACCTCCTCCCAGGTGTGGTGCCGGTCCCGGGCGACGTCGACCTGGCCGTGGTCTGCGCAGACGATGATCGCCCACTCGCTGAGGAAGCGGTCGAGCCCGCCGGCGGCCTCGATGGCACGGCCGATGGCGCGGTCGGCGGTGCGCACGGCCTCCTCCACCCCGCCCGGCCCGGAGGCGTGCGCCTTCTTGTCGTGCTCGCCAAGGTAGAAGAGCACGTAGGCGGCATCGGTCTCGCGGATCAGGTAGCGGGCGATGCGCGCTGCGGACATGTCGCGCGGGCGCTTGACGCCGCGCTGCGGGATCACCGGGCGCCACGGCCCGAAGAGCTCCCCGTACCAGAACCAGCGCGGCCCGTAGACGGCCTCCAGCTGCCCGTACCAGCGGGCGGCACCGGTGATCGGGTACTTCGGGGTGTGGCGGTGGGCGCCGCGGAAGACGATCTGGTTGATGCTGGCGGCCTCGAAGCCGGCCTGCTCGACGAGTTCGAAGATGGTCGGGGGCGTCTCGGCCAGGTGCACGTGGTTGAGGTTGAAGACGACGTCCTCGACCGTCTGGCGGGCGCCCTCCACCGAGGTCGCCGAGAACGACGAGCCGTACTCGACGAAGCGTCGCTGGCCGCGGTGGTACCAGGAGAGGCTGGGGATGCGGTGCACGTCGGGCAGCACGCCCGTGGCGAGGGTGGAGAGGCAGACCGGCGTCAGCGAGGGGTAGGGGCTGATCGCCCGCCCGCGGATCGCGCCTGCCTCCAGCAGGGCGGCGATGGTCGGGGCGATCCCGGCAGCGAGCGCCGAGGACAGCTGCTCGTCGCCGAGCCCGTCGATCACGGCGTGCAGGAGCCGGCGGGGCTGTGGGCGATCGCGCATGGGGCGCATCGTACCGGCCTGCTGCGCGGCCTGCGCGATGCGCCTCCCGGGCCGCGGGGCAGGCCGCAGGCTCAGCCGAGGATGCGCAGCCCCTCGTGCCGCTCGACGCTGCGGCGGCGCAGCCGGCGGCTGGCGAGCAGCAGCCAGCCCAGCACGAGGAGCCCTGCGAACGGCACCAGCAGCGCGACCACCGCACCGCCGGCGACGACGACGGTCAGCATCAGGCTGAGCAGCGCCTGCTGGCCACCGGCGGCGCGGGCGCCGGACATCACCGAGCCGGCCAGGCGCG
>SKUG01000285.1 GCA_007122215.1 Thermoleophilia bacterium
AGTGGGACTACGTGATCGCCGGGGGATCCCGGTCCGAGAAGCTCGACCCGAACGACATCCAGCCGGCCGGACGGCCGGAGGCACGGGGCTACAACCTCGCGTACCCGCGCAGCGGCTTCCCGCAGCAGGCGGCATGGGTTGCCAACGCTGCCGATCGTGCCGACGCCCGCGGTGGGCGCATCGATGTCCTGCTGACGCTGGCGGTTGGGCAGTTGCGTGCTGCGCCGCGGCTGCCCCGAGCCTTCTCCGAGCTTCCCGAACTCCATGGCTCGACGCTCCGGCTCGTCAGAGAGGACCGACGGCTCACCGCTGGACTCTCCTCCGTTCCCGCGCATGACAACCCGGCTGCGATCAGGTCCCCCGAGTCGCTCGCGGCAGCCCTCGTGGGCTGGGAGTCGACCCGCACGTCCGCCGAGCAGCTCTGGCGGCTGGCGCGGGGCACGATGCCGCCGCGCCCGGACACGTGGTACACCGCGCAGGGCGTGCTCTCGGATCGCCCGGCAGACATCCGGGTGATGACCGAGCCCGCGCTGTACGAGCGGCGCCTCACCCGGTTTGCCGACCAGCAGATCGAGTCCGGGGTCGCGGTCCCGGCTGGGCTCCACCCGCAGGCCGTTCGCCTGTTCGACCGCCTCACCGAGCGGGTTCGGGAGCTGGGCGGCAGCATCGTGGTCGTCCTGCTTCCGACCAACCCGGACGTGCTGCCCATCGTCGAGTCCCGGCACCGGACCCGCTCCCTGGACGACCTGCGGAACCTCTTCGAGGCCCGAACGGCCGATGGACACATCGAGTTCGTCGACCTGGCATCCGAGCGCTTCGACCACCCGGACGGCACCAACGTCGCCTGGCTGGACGCCACCCACCCGTCGAGCTACACGGCCAGCCGCATCCTCGAGGCCGTCGCCGACCAGGCGACGACCTTCGAGCAGGCCACCACCATGCGGCCCGATGGAGCGGCGGGTGCCCCGCTCCTGGCAACCGAGCCAGCCCACGGGATCGGCCCTGAAGGGCCTGATGGAGACGGCGGGCCGGGTGCCGGCTGATGCTGTTCAACAGCTACACCTTCCTGGGAATCTTCCTGCCGATCGTCCTGGCAGGGTGGTGGCTGGTCCTGCGCCAGCCCGTGCACCGCTTCGGGTTCCTCCTGCTGGCAAGCTACGTCTTCTACTCGATGTGGGAGTTCCCGCAGGGGCTGATGCTCCTGCCGCTGCTGGTCGGCGCGACCTCGGTCGACTACGTCTCGGGACGGCTGATCCACTCGAGCTCGGACGAGCGGTTTCGACGACGCGTCCTGTGGACGGCGCTGGGCATCAACCTCTCGATCCTCGGGACCTTCAAGTACTACGGGTTCTTCAGCGGGATCATCGGCGCTGCCGTCAGCTTCGTGTCGAGCAGCGGGATCGAGGTTCCCGTGCGCGACCTGATCCTGCCGATCGGGATCAGCTTCTACACCTTCAACTCGATGTCGTACACCATCGATGTCTACCGCGGCCACGTGCGCCCGGCGCGCAGCTACGTCGAGTATGCGGCGTTCGTGTCGCTGTTCCCCCACCTGATCGCGGGCCCGATCGTCCGCTTCCGGGAGGTTCGCAGCCAGCTGGGGCACCTCCCAGCCCGGCTCGATCCGCGCCTCGCAGCACTGGGTATCTTCTTCCTCGTGGTGGGCCTCTTCAAGAAGGTCGTCGTTGCCGGCTCGCTCGCCCCCCACGTCGATCGCCTGTGGGCCGCCCACGAGGAGCTGACGATGGTCAGCGCATGGATGGCGACGCTGGCCTACGCCTTCCAGATCTACTTCGACTTCTCCGCCTACTCGGAGATGGCCGTCGGGCTGGCCCTGCTGCTGGGGCTGCGGTTCCCGCAGAACTTCAACAGCCCGTACAAGGCAGACAGCATGGCCGACTTCTGGAAGCGCTGGCACATCACGCTCTCGCGGTGGCTGCGGGACTACCTCTACATCCCCCTGGGAGGAAGCCGGGGCGGCCGCTGGCTCACGCTGCGCAACCTCTTCCTGACGATGCTGCTGGGCGGGCTCTGGCACGGCGCGGGAGCGGTCTTCCTGCTGTGGGGCCTCGGCCACGGGGCGGCAGTGGTCGTGCACAGGTTCTGCCGTGACCGGGGATGGACGCCGCGATCGACCCGCATCAACCGGGCGTTGACCTTCGGGACGGTCGTGTTCCTGATGGTCCCGTTCCGCTCGGGGGAGCTGTCCATCCTCCAGGCCGGCGAGAGCTTCACGACGATGTGGAGCGTGTACGCCTCGATGTTCGGCGCCAACGGACTCGGGCTGGCAGACCTCTCCCTGGCCTCCACCCTCGGGACGTCGGTGCCGCTCTCGCTCGTGGCGCTCGTCACCGGGCTCCTGGTCTTCGTGAACGTTGCCCCGAACACCTGGGAGTTCCGGCTGCGGCCGCGCCGGCACCATGCCGTCATGGTGTCCGCGATGGGCATCTGGAGCGTGCTGCTGCTGAGCGAGCCGACCCCGTTCCTGTACTTCCAGTTCTGAGTGCGCCACGGCGTCCCGGGCACCGCGACCGGTGCCGGACGCCCTGGCCGTGACCCATGCGGCTCCCTCCCCGGGTGGGAGCGCGTATGCTCTGGCACCCATGTCCTACCTCGAGGCACTCATCCTCGGCATCGTCCAGGGCCTCACGGAGTTCCTGCCGATCTCGAGCTCCGCGCACCTGATCATGGCCGAGCACCTGCTGGGTCGCCCCTTCGGGGCCGAGGACGACGTGCAACGCGCCTTCGACGTGCTGCTCCACCTGGGCACGCTCACGGCGGCGGTCGCCTACTTCCGGGAGGATGTCAACCGGCTGGGCCGGGGCATCCTGCGTGGCGTGCGCGGCTCCCGGGACGAGGATGCCCGCACGGGCCTGCTGGTGCTCGTGGCGACGCTGCCCGTGGTGGTGATCGCGCTCGTGGCAGACGGGCTGATCCAGGACCTGCGCACGGCGCATGCGGCGGCGATCATCACGATCCTCTTCACCCTGCCCTACTTCCTGGCAGACCGGCTCGCCGGCAGTCGCGAGCTGCGCGACATCGGCCTGTGGATGGCGCTCTGGGTCGGCGTCGCCCAGGCGCTGGCGCTCGCGCCGGGGGTGTCGCGCTCGGGGATCACCATCGCGGCGGCGATGCTCGCCGGGATGTCGCGCCACGAGGCCGCCCGGCTGAGCTTCCTGATGTCGATCCCGGTGACCGTCGCGGCGATTGGCAAGGAGTCGCTGGTGGTGGTGGACGCGGTTGCAGCGGATGCGTCGTTCCTGGGAATCGTCGTGGTCGGGGTGATCACGAGCGCGGTCACGGGATTCCTCGCGATCGCCTGGATGCTGCGCTTCCTGCGCGGGCACGCGCTGTCGTGGTTCGCGCTCTACCGGATCCCGCTCGGGGTGGGATTCCTGGCGTGGGTCTCGCTCACCGGCTGAGGCCTGGCCGGCCCGGGACGGGTGAGGCTCAGCGAACCCCGTCAGGTGCGATCGCGAGGTACTGCAGCGAGAAGGCCATGATCTGCTCGAACGCCGGTGCCGCGACGGTGCCGCCCCACGGCGTGGAGGGCTCATCCACCACCACCAGCGCCAGCAGCTGCGGGTTGTGGGCGGGCACGAAGCCGATGAACGAGGCGATGTACTTGCCCTTGACGTAGACGCCGCCCTCGGCCTTGTTGGCGGTACCGGTCTTGCCGGCGACCCGGTAGCCCGGCACCTGGGCGGTGCGGCCGGTGCCACGCTCGTCGGTGACGACCTCGCCGAGCATGCGCTGGACCTGCTTGGCGGTGCGCTGGCTGACCACGCGGCGGGATGGTGGCGGTTGGGGACGCTCGCTGCCCACGCGCTTGAGCAGGTGGGGCTGGACGAGCACGCCATCGTTGGCGATGGCAGCGTAGGACGCCATCATCTGCATGGCCGTCACGCCGAGTCCCTGCCCGATC
>SKUG01000094.1 GCA_007122215.1 Thermoleophilia bacterium
AACGGCTTGCGCAGCGCTCCACGCTCGAGCTCAGTGGCGGTGAGCTGCAGGCGGTGGAGGTGGCCGCCGCCCTGGCGGCCCGACCCCGGGTGGTGCTGCTCGACGAGGCGCTCTCCCAGCTGGACGATGTCACGGCACGCCATGTCGAAGGCCTGCTCGAGGACTATCGGGTCCGTACCGGAGCGACGATCGTGGCGATCGAACACGACCCCGAGCGGATCGCGCGCTCCGCCGATCGCGTGGTGGTGCTCGACGGCGGTCGTCCGGTCGGTGAATGCCTGCTCGCAGGACTCGACCTGGGGGAGCGTCGGGCGGCCGTCGACGAGGTCATGGGCGTCGTGCAGTCCGACCCCGGAGACCCGCCACGGCCCGTGGCTGGCGGGCCGCCTCGGGTGGTGATCAGCGGGCTGCAGGTGCGCTCGGGCAGCGGGCTGCGCGTCTCGGTTCCCCACCTGGCCCTGCCACCCGGGTCGATGGTGACCCTGCAGGGGCCCATCGGTGCTGGCAAGACGACGCTCCTGCGGAGCCTGGTGAGCGTCGGGCGCAGGGCGGGTGAGCTGCTCGTCGACGGGCGAGCCCCCGGCGTGGAGATCCCCGCCCATCGCCTGGTTGCCTACGTCGCCCAGCATGCGGGCCCCTCGATGCCCGGCACGAGCGTGCACGAGGTCGTCGCGTCCACTGCCCGGGCGGTGGGCCTTGCCCTCGATGTGGTCACGCCCGCGCTCGAGCAGGCAGGCCTGGACGAGCTGGCGGGGCGACACCCGATGGACCTCTCGGTGGGCGAGCGGCAACGCCTGGCGGTGCTGGCCGGCACGCTGCACGCACCGCCCCTGTGGCTGCTGGACGAGCCCACCCGGGGACTCGACGGGGTCGGTGCGCGCTGGCTGATCTGGTACCTCCGCCGGCACCTCGCATCCGGTGGGGTGGTGGTCGCTGCCACCCATCGGTCTCCGCTGCTGCAGCGACTGGCCACGCATCGCATCCGAGTCGACCCCGGTAGCTCGTCCAGCCATGACGGGCACTCGATCATCATCGTCGAAGCCGGCAGCGGTCCCGTGCAGCGCGACCCACTGGATGCCGGGGGAGGGCCTCGATGACCGCAGGCGTCCTCATGGCGGTGGGCATCCTGCTGGCGGTCGCTGGCTGGGTCTGGGCGTGGTCGGCCGTGCGCGATGCGAGCCTCGTGGCGATCATCGCCGTGCTGGCGATGGCTGGTGGTGTGGGCCGCGTGCTGCTGGCCGGCATTCCTGCCGTGGAGCCGATCACCGCCATCGTGGTGATCACGGTGGCAACGCTGGGCGTGCGATCCGGAGCCGCGGTTGGGATGCTGGCGGTACTGGTGTCCAACACCGCCCTCGGGCATGGTCCCTGGACGTTCTGGCAGGTCGCCGGGTTCGCGCTTGCGGCACTGGTTGCCGCAGCGCTCGTGGGACGCTCGGCACCGCGCGGCCGCCTCGCTGCCAGCGCGGCGGCTGCGGCACTGGCCTACGACCTGCTGCTGATCGCATCCCAGCCCGCTGCGCTGGGCATTGCCGAGCTGACCCTTGCCGACTACCGCGCCTACCTGCTGCTCGGCCTTCCGCTCACCGTCGTCCACATGGCGTCGGTGGCAGCCGTGACCTGGTGGATTGCCCCCACGCTGGGCGCGGCGCTGGGCCGCGCTGAGCGGCGGACCGGCATCGAGCCGGCCCGCCCTCGCTCCTGACCGGGCGGCACCGGGGAGCGGTGCGGGCAGCCCGTGATCCCAGCCTCAGCGGGTGATCCGGATGGCGCGTGCCGGACCAGCCGACTGTGACCAGCCAGCCTGGGCCGGCACGAACACCCGGACCTCCAGCCGGCCCGGCACGGCAGCGGTCAGCGGCACCCGAATCGCACCGGAACGGTCGACCCGGACGTTGCGACGGACCGTGTACCACGTGCGGCCGCTGCGCGCCTGGACGTGCACGCGCCGCACGCCAGGGCCGGCACTGATGCGTGCCTGCATCGGGAAGGCCACTCCAACCCGGGCTCGCGATCGCACCTGCGGCCGCTGGACGGCAGCGCGTGCCCGGATTCGCCGTCGCACCTGGCCGAGGCCGCTGCCCGGCGCGCTGAGGCGCACCTCGCCTGGCCCGGGCACCGTCCAGCGCAGCACGGCCACGCCATGCACGTTCGTGATCCCGCTGCCGACCTGCCGACCTGCCTGGTGGACGAGGATCCTGTGGAAGCCCAGCGGCCGGCCGCGGCGTGCGGCCACCACGGTTGCCGTCGCATGGCGCCCCATGATGACCGGTGCGCCCTGCCAGCGTGCGATCCGCAGGCCGGTGGCCTGGCCGACGGTCGCCACCGCTGCCATGGAGGCGGGCGGCACGGCCTGGTAGGCATGCCGGACCACGCGCCGGTTCCCGGCGTGGTCGGCGACCCGCACCTCGATCCGGTGGCTGCCGCCCGTGAGCATGCCGGCCTGGGCGACGATCCCGTCGCCGGCGGCGTCATGCCGCAGGAGCTCGCCGTTGACCAGGACCTGCCAGCTGGACGGGTCGACCCCGCTCATCGCATCGCTGGCAGATGCGCGGATCCGCGGGCTGGTCGATCCGCGTGATCCGGGCTCGTGCACCGTGACCTCTGGCGGTTCGACGTCGCCGACGTCGAAGCTGCGCTCGACCACGGCCTGGAGCCCGACCCTGTCTGTCACCCGCACCACCAGCCGATGTCGCCCCACGGGCAACCCCGCCTGCCAGTTGAGCTCGACCCGGTCGCCATCCACGAGCAGGGGCACGTCCACCCCGTTGACCTCGACGCTGACGGTGGCAACGCCGCTGCCCTGGTCCGATACCCGGAACGCCACGGGAGGGCGTGGCTGCACGAAGGCCTGCCCGTCGGCGAAGATCCCGCCCACATCGGGAGGCGTGAGGTCTGCCAGCTCGGTCCAGCGCTCGCTGGCATCCCGACCCGACGCATCGATGACCCGCGCCTCGAGCTGGTTGATCCCATGCCGCAGCTGGTCCTCGCCCACGCATGCCTGCGTGGATCCGCTGCGCGCACCCGGCTGCAGCGGCCGGCTCGAGGACAGCACCTGGCGATGGAGCAGCCGACCCGTCGTCAGGTTGTGCAGCTCGATCCGGCTGACACCGGCACCCGTATCCGACCCGGTGATCCGGATCGTCCGGCAGGTCGGCCCGCGCCAGCTGCCGGGCGTCGACTGGCCGCCCACCGAGAGCGTCGGTGCCTGCATGTCGCGCATCTGCAGCACGGCACGGCGGATGCTGACCTGGTTGGCGCCGCTGGTGGTCGGGCTGAGGTTGGCCACGGCCACGAGCCCGAAGCCGACCCACGACGCGTCGGCTGACAGTCGCGCCTGCACCGACGAGCCCGCCCGGGTGCTGACGTGGACCCGGCTGGCGCCACCGAGGTTGCCCGAGCGCACCTGCGCGCGCAGCTCAGGCCGGGGAATGCTGTAGGAGATGTCGACGGTGCCCCCACGGATGTAGATGCTGTTGTTGGGCACCGCCAGCCGCCACTCTCGCCAGCTGCCGCGGGAGATCGCCCCGGCGTTCGCGACCACCTGGTTGGTGCGCGTGACCAGCCGGGCTCCGGACCCGTGGCTGGCCCAGGCGCTGCTGGTGGAGCTGACGGTGACCTGGTAGTTGCCCACCGTTCCTGCAGCGGTCGACGGGATGGCCGCCAGCGCAGCGAGCGCGGCAATGGTGCATGTTGCTGCCAGTGCCAGGAGGCGGGGGCGGCAGGACTCGACTGTCATCGATGGCTCCGAGGGTCGTGGTACTCGCTGCCGACAGTGTCCCGGCTGCGAGCCGATGCGTGTCCGACGTCCGTGACGAGTGTGCAACGAGTCGCCACACTCCCCGTCACACCACGTCTGGCCGCGGCATGAGCCTGTATCATGGAGGGCCGTCCCGCCGCCGCCACCACCCGGGGAGCCATCAC
>SKUG01000031.1 GCA_007122215.1 Thermoleophilia bacterium
CATCGTCGACCACGTCGAGCAGGTGCTGCGGGTCGCATTCGACCCGGCGCGCTGGCCGGCTGGGCTCGATACCCCCCGCGGGGGCAGCGAGTCGCTGCCCCGATCGCGGCGCCCGGCGGCGGCAGGCCAGCGGCGCTAGCGGCTCGAGCCGCCGCGGCCAGTGGCTCAGGCAGCCCTGCGGTCGATGCCCTCCTGCAGGTCGGGCACGGAGGTCGTCGACGGCCCGAGCCCGGTTGCTGCCGATGCTGCGGCATCCCCGGCCGTGCCAGCCACCGGCACGAGCTGGCGAACGGCCCAGGTCCGCACGGGCTCGCGACGGCCCTTGACGGTGACCAGGCCCTGCGGGGTGCAGGATGCCTGGCTGTCGGCGAGCATGCCATGGGTTGCATCGGAGACGAGGATCGGGCAGCCGGCGTCCTTGGTGGCCGCCTCGAGCCGGGCAGCGAGGTTGACGGTGTCGCCGATGGCGGTGTAGTCGAGCCGCTCCTCGTGCCCGATGTTTCCCACCACGGCAGGGCCCGAGTGGATGCCGATGCCGACCTCGAACGCCACGCCCGCGGACTCGGCCCGGGTGGCATTGACCTCGCGCAACGCGCGCAGCATCCGTCGCGCGGCAGCGCAGGCACGCTCGGCATGGTCGGGCTGCTCGACGGGTGCGCCCCAGAATGCCATCAGCCCATCCCCGGTGTACTTGTCGAGCGTGCCGCCCGTCGCCATCACTGCGGCCGAGAGCTCGCCCAGGAGCACGTTCAGCTCGGCAACGACCTGCTCGGGAGGGTGCTGCTCGGCCCACGCGGTGAAGCCGCGGATGTCACAGAAGAGCACGCTGATCGTGCGCTCCTGGCCCCCCAGGTCGATGCTGCCGGCCTCGGCCTCGACCTGGGACGCCACGCTGGCGGGCACGTAGCGTGAGAAGACGTCGGCGAGGTGGTCTGCCCGGGACCTGTACCGCTGCTCACGCGCCGACATCCGGGCAAGCAGGGCGGCCAGCGCCAGGAGTCCGGCGAGCACCGCCAGGGCGGCGAGCGGCACGGCGGCCAGCGGCACGATCAGGGCCGCTGCGATCGCGGCGGCGATCCGGTCGACTCCCTCCACGGCGAGCAGGTCGCGCTGCAGGAACCGGCGCTCCCCGTAGACGAGCCAGCCATGGATCCAGGACGGGACGTGGTCGACCCAGAAGTCGATGGTGACCGCGAGGAGGGCTGCTGCGAGCACGAGCTCTGCCGGGGGACCCGCCGGCCAGGCCAGGGCGATCACGGTGGTGGTTGCCACCGCGCTGGCAACCCAGACGCTGATCCCGAACAGCCACAGGCCGAGGGCCGTCCCGTGGCGGATCGGATAGCAGGTGGCAAGGCCGACGATGAGCGCGGTGATCCCGGCCTGCCACGGCGCCAGGGTCAGGTAGGCGACCACCAGCGGAAGCGTCACGGGCTCGATCAGGACCTTGGATGACTTGCCCCCGATCGAGAACTCGAGGGACTGCCACGTCGCCGGCACCGCGATGGCCGTGAGGCCGATCCACAGCAGCGGCGATGCGCCCCCCTCCCACCCGGCACGCTGGGCGAGCAGGATGGGCAGGGCGAGCACGGGAATCACCCAGGCACTCCAGAGCATGGTGCCCAGGATGCGGCGCGTCCGGCTGGTGTCGTGCTCCTGCATGGCCCGGTCCCCATCGGCGCCTCGCGCCCAACACTCAAGTCGTGGCTCAAGGTTTCCGGAGGCAGTGCCGATGGGCGGCGCACAATCCTGATCAATCCCGCCGAGACAAAGGCACTCCGGCCGTGAGGCCGGTTCGCAAAGCCAAGGATCTCCTGTCCTGCAGGAGACAGCCTGGCCGCCGAATGGCACTGAGTCGAGGAGGGAACATGACTCGATCAATGCAGGTCGCAGTCGCCATGCTCATCATGGCGTTCAGCGTCGCAGCAGTGACGAGCGTCGTCGCAGCCAGCGATGACGGCGCATCCAAGACGGGTGACAAGCGCATGCGCGCCTAGTCCACCCGGGTCCTGGGTGGTCGCCGGAAGCTGGTGGCAACGCAGGATCGGACGGTGGTGGTCCGGTGTCGATGGCATCGGACCACCACCAACACCTTCCCGGCCAGGGCGGTCAGGGACGCAGCACGGGGTACCCGATCCCCGGCTCGCGGGTGCCCTGCCGGGCGATCCAGTCCCGGACCGCGTCGGCGCTGGTGCCCGTGGCAGCAGGCCCGGCCGCAGCGATCTGGCCGGCAACCGTTCCCACCGCGAAGCTCGTTCCAGAGACGACCTCCGTCCCGCCACCGGGCAGGAGCACCTCCACGCACGTTCCCGGAGCCGCGACGTCCACCACCGACCCGTGGTTGGAGTAGCGAGCGAGGGAGTCGTCTGGCTCGGCGGGCTCCCCGGGCTCGCAGCTGACCGCGGGTCCGATGCCACCGGGGCGCCCATCGCTGTCGGTGATCGCGGCCACGGCGATGGTGTCGGCGAAGGCTGCCGGCTCGTAGCTGCCTGCGTCCCGACCATCGTTGCCGGCGGAGACGACCATCGGCACCCCGGCAGCTGCGACTGCACAGACGGCTGCATGGATGCTGCCGGAGCGTGGGGCCCCCTCCTCGCAGGTCCGATCGAGCTGGTCCACGTCACCGCCGATGCTGACCACGGCAACGTCGATCGAGGCTGCGTGTGCCGCCACCCACTGGAGGCCACAGGCGAGGTCTGCATCACGGACGGCATCCGCCCGCGCGGCAACCCGAACGGCCAGCAGTGCGGCACCGGCAGCCGGGCCTGCCGGGACCTGTCCGCCCGCGGTCGCTGCGGCCATGCCGGCAACGGCCGTGCCATGGCCATCGCCATCGTCGATGCTGCCATCCCCGAGGCAGGAGGCCCCACCGACGACGTTGAGATGCGGGTGGCTCACGTCGATGCCCGTATCGAGGATCGCGATCCTCGGCGCCTCACGTGCCGTCGATCCCGTGCCGGCGATCGACACGACCTCGGCGACGGGCAGCGAGCGAGCCTCCAGCGCCCGGGCAACCGAGGCTGCCAGCAGCGTGACCGCAACCAGCCCGATGACCGTCGCGAGCACGTGCTGGCGACGGCGGGCGCTCCCGCCTGGACGGGTCCTGGACGACGATGGGGCTGTGGCCGTGGGCTGGGGCATTGCCGGGGCTGGGGCATGGCCGGCCCGTTGGGGGTCCGGCAGCTGGGGAGCTCATGCCTCACCCGACCATGCTGGAAGAATCGCAAGCTGGCAAGGGTCTGTCAGCGAGCAGGCATGGGCGGGGCCGCCAGCCCGAGCTCCACCTCGACGTGCTCGCGCAGCTCAGGGCGCTCCAGGAAGGATCCCGCGGCAACCACCTGGGCCGGGGCACACACCCCACTGGCACCGCCTCCCCCATCGGACTCGAGCAGCCGGGCCGCGGCCACCAGCAGGCGGGCGGTGGTGCCGTAGACGTCGTGGATCGTGATCCGACCCGCCACCGAGCGGCCGTCGAGGTCGAGCCCCACCGCCTCGACGATGCCCACGGCCGCCTCGCGATCACCGTCGGACGGGCCGGCGGGGAGCATCCTGCTGCCCGCCCCGAGCGCCAGCCCGAGGGGACCACCGGCAGCGCGCATGACGCCGGGGAGCGCGCGGGCCGCAAGCCTGCGGGCAGGCCCCGGCAGCAGCCCCGGCATCGGTGCTGCCAGCAGGCTGGTCACGGTGCGCGCGCCGGTGTGGCCAGGCACGGTCAACGCCTCCCCGGACGGGTACGGCACCACGACCGAGTCCTGCCGGTCCCCGATGAACCGATGGGCACGGGGGTGCATCGAGAGCGGCTGCAGCGTCCCCTCGACCCGGCGCACGCCACCGGCGCCCAGCACCCGGGCGGCCGAGCGGAGGGTCCCGAGGCTCGGTGAGAATCCCTCCGTGCGGTAGGCGACGATGAACTCGTCGACCTGGTCGAGCCCACCGGCCAGCAGGCTGCACAGCAGGTCGCCGGGCGCGTAGTCGAAGCCCATGGCCGGGAGGACGACGACCCCTGCCTGCCGGGCGGCAGCGTCCAGGCGACGATGCAGCAGCCGCATGAAGTCCTGCTCGCCGGTGCAGTCGATGTAGTGGGTTCCAGAGGCCACGGCCGCCTGGGCGGGACCATCCCCGACCTCCATGTAGGGACCCGCACAGTTGACCATCACGTGGGCACCGGCACAGGCATCGACGAGGGCCGGCACGTCATCGGCGGCCGCGACCACGACCTCGACGGCATCGGTCGGCAGCAGCCCGGCCAGCTCGGCCAGCGCATCCGGACGGCGACCAACGAGGCGGATCGGACACCCCCATCGCACGAGCTCCCGGCACGTGAGCTGGCCCGTGTAGCCGGTGGGTCCATGGACGACGATGGGATCGGTGGGATGCTGCATCGCCTGCATCCTAGACGAGCCGGCCAGCCACCCCTGCCGAGCCCGCAGGCGGGCAAGGAGGGCCGGGGCTGGCTCCGGACCGGGCCACACCCGCGGTGACGACGCTCCCCACCACCGCCGTGCACACGACACATGGGTGCATCACGTACCCATACTCCACACACGGAAGGTCGCGCCGCTCCCCTCCCCTCCCCCTCAGCAGCGCGAGGACACCGGTCCGGAGGTCAGGCCGACACCCCCCTGTCGGCAGCCGGAACACGTCCCGCGCGCGGCGCGACCGACCCTCCCTCGCACACACCGTGCGGCCCGTCCCGGACTCGTCCGGGGCGGGCCACGCGTGCTTCAGGGGATCGACGCTGCCCGCAGGGGCTCAGGCCGTCGCACCTGCACGGCGCGGCGTGCGGGACGGTCGAAGGCGCTGCCCGCGCTGCCCCGCTGCCAGCTGCCCGCAGGCGGCGTCGATGTCGGAGCCGCGGGAGATCCGGTAGCTCGTGCTGATCGAGCGCGAGCGCAGCAGCTCCCCGAACTGCTCCACTGCCGCGTCGGGGGAGCCCTGGTACCCGGAGCCAGTGGGGTTGTAGGCGATCAGGTTGACGTGGAAGCCGTCCCCGCCCAGCAGCCGCGCGAGCTGGCGTGCGTGCTCGGGCCCGTCGTTGACGCCATCGAGCATGAGGTACTCGACGAAGATCCGCCGGCCGGTGCGGCGACGGTAGTCCCGGCAGGCCTCCATCAGCTTCGCGATCGGGTACTTCCGGTTGACGGGCATGAGCTCCTGGCGCAGCTCGTCGGTCGGGGCGTGCAGCGAGAGCGCCAGCTTGAACTGGCGGGGCTCGCTGGCCAGGCGCTCGATGCCGGGGATCCAGCCGGCGGTGGAGATCGCGATCCGGCGCGCACCCAGGCCGATCCCGTCCGGATCGTTGAGCATCCGACAGGCCGCGATCACCTCGTCGTAGTTGTGGAAGGGCTCCCCCATTCCCATCATCACGACGTTGTCGATGCGCCCGCCGCGGGCGATCGCCCGGCGCTGCAGCTCGAGGAACTGGTCGACGATCTCGTGGCGGGTGAGGTTGCGGCCGAAGCCGAGCGTGCCCGTGGCACAGAAGCTGCAGGCCAGCGCGCAGCCGGACTGGCTCGACAGGCAGGCCGTCTGCCGGCCGCCATCGAACTCCATGAGCACGGCCTCGAACGGGCCGGGGCCGGCACGGCCGGTGAGCGCCAGCTTGATGGTGCCGTCGCTGCCGGACTGCTCGCTGGCCACCTCGACCGTGGACCACGGCAGCTGCCCGGCCAGCTCGTCGCGCAGCGCAGCGGGCAGCGTGGTGACATCGCTCCAGCTGCCAACGCAGCGGCGCAGCAGGGCCTCGCGCACCTGGCGGGTGCGGTAGGCCGGCAGCCCGCGTGCGGCGAGCTCTTCATCGAGCAGGTCGAGGTCCATGGGTGGGGATCGTAGGTGGGCGTTCCCGCGGGTGGAACCCACCCCCGGGCCGCACGGCCGCTTCCGGCAGCGCAGGGGCCAGACACGGCATCGGGGGCGCAGCGCGCCCGCTGCGACGTCGATCGTCGCGACGGGACGCTGCGCCCCCGATGGAGCGAAGCGGTGCCGGATGCTCAGGCGCCGGTGGTTGCGGCCTCGCGGTCGTTGACCGGCGCGACCAGGCCGCGCTGCTCGAGGTAGGCGATCACCTGTGCAGCACACTCCTCGGCGGAGTGCTCGGCGGTGTTGAGCGTGAGCTCGGGTGCCTCGGGTGCCTCGTACGGGTCGCTGACCCCGGTGAAGTTGTCGATCTCACCGGCGAGGGCCTTCTCGTAGAGGCCCTTGGTGTCGCGCTCGGCGCAGACCTCGACGGGGGCGGTGCAGAAGATCTCGACGAACTCCCCGATCTGGGCGCGGGCACGATCGCGTGCCTCGGCGTAGGGCGAGATCGCAGCGACGATGGTGATCGTGTCGTTGCGGGTCAGCAGCTGCGAGACGAAGGCGATGCGGCGGATGTTCTCGTCGCGGTCCTCCTTCGAGAAGCCGAGGCCCTGGCTGAGGTTGAGCCGGACGATGTCGCCGTCGAGCACCTCGAGGCGGCCGACGCCGCGGCGGCGCAGCTCCTCGGCAACCAGCGCCGAGATGGTGGACTTGCCTGCCTGGGAGAGGCCGGTGAACCAGAGCGTTGCGCCCGAGTATTCGTAGGACATGGTGGGGGTACCTTCCGTGGGGATCCGAGTCGGCCCAGGCGGCGCGCAGGGCACCGGCGGGCCGTGATGTGCCGCGTAGTGTCGCACACCCGCGCCGTCAGTCGCTGAGGTAGCCGAGGTCCCGGGCAAGCGGCCCGGCCTCGGCGAGCACCTCGTCGAGCCGTGCCCCATCGAGCAGATCCCGGTGACGGCCGACCGAGCGGGCGTGGACCCGGCCGAGGGTCCGCTCGAGGTCTGCCTGGCGCTCCTCACAGCCCAGGTCTGCTGCAAGCTGCGCCGCAACCGTGGCCGGGTCATGGGCAAGGTCCTCGTAGCGCACGGTGGTGCACCGTCCGGGCTGCAGCCCGGAGAATGCCTCCCGCACGGCACCCACGTAGCAGCGCCAGGCCCAGCCGCAGCGGCGCTCCTCGCTGGCGGCCTC
This sequence comes from Thermoleophilia bacterium, assembly GCA_007122215.1. Lineage (GTDB taxonomy): Bacteria > Actinomycetota > Thermoleophilia > Gaiellales > SKUG01 > SKUG01. Next base: position 6,985 of record SKUG01000031.1, read on the forward strand.
GAACTCCGCGGCACGCTCGGGCTCGACCCAGAAGCGGGCGTAGCCGCCGAACGGCTGGCCCGCGTCATCTGCCACGTTTCCCTCGGCGCGTGCGGTGACCGGCCCCTCGGCCGTGCCGGCAAGCCAGCCACGGTCGATCAGGGAGGCCGCAACGTCGCGGGGATCACGCTGCAGGTGCAGGAAGTGGGCCTGGGGGAACGCCTCGGCGAGCAGCGGGATGAGGTAGCTCGACTCGGGGGTCTGCTCGATGGCGCGCAGGCCCGCCACGAGCGCCAGGCGCTGGGTGCGAGTGAGGATCCGCCGCAGCTCGGCGACCAGCCGATCGTGCTCGGCGGAATCGGAGCGCTGGAGGTAGACGTGCGGGGTGGCCGCCTTGAGCAGGTTGACCTCGCCCAGGTCGGCAAACCCTCGCACGCTGCCGAGCGCACCTGCGGTGAACGAGGTCCCGCTGCGGGGACAGCCCACCACGAACACCATGCGCTCGTCGAGGCGCAGCCCCAGCCGGTGCAGGGGGAAGCCGCGCTCGCGGGTCGTGCGGCGAACGGTGCGGGCGTGCAGCATGAGCCGGCGGCGGCCGGCGGGAAGTCGGGCATCGAACATTGCCGGCGGATGATACGCGAGCGGGCCTGCAGCAGGGGCGGGCTGTATCCTGCGCGTGGAAGGTCCGTGCAAGGAGCACGCCATGTTTCGTGACGCAGGCAACATCGACGACATGCGGTCCTACGCGAGAAGGGCGCTCAGCGACGACGACCTGCAGCGCAACGTGCTGCGGGCCGTGCGCGCGGCACGCCAGGTCTACGACGACCTCTCCGGCGAGGCTCCCGCGGATGCAGCACGGAAGGTCGCATCACCGAGGGATCCAGTGCACAAGGAACTCGACAACGCCGTCACCAACCTCTCCGAGGCCATGCTGCGCATGAGCGGGCGGGCACCGCGCCGTCCACAGCGCAGCTGGAAGCCCTTCGCGTTCGGGGCGGCGGCGATGTTCGTGCTCTTCAACCCGGCAACGGGCCCGTCCACGCGCAAGTGGCTCAAGGACCACATCATCGGCTCCGAGGAGGAGTTCGACTACCAGGCGCCCGAGTACTACTAGCGCCGGGCAGGTCGCTGCGCGCGGCCGGATCCATGCTTCGCCCTCCACGGCGCAGCGATCGCCTAGAGGAGCACGCTGCCATCCAGCTGCGCAGCGACGGGATCCTCCGGTGTCTCCACCCCAGCCAGCGGATCGTCCGCGAGGCCGCTCACCGAGGAGATGTCGCTGCTGCCCAGCGGGGCGCCTGCCGGAATGGCCCGGAGCATGCCGGCGCCATCGGCTGACACGGGAACGCCCCGGATCCACGCGTTGAGGAAGAAGTAGGGGTTGCGGACCTGCCCCTTCGAGTCGTGGATCTCGAAGTGCAGGTGTGGCGGAGTTCCCTTCGCGTTACCGGTGTCCCCCACGAACCCGATCACCTCACCGGCGCGAACGAACGCACCGTCCCGCGCGACCGGCGCGAAGGCCGAGAGGTGGGCGTAGTAGAAGCTGTTGCCCCAGGCATCGTGCAGCCACAGCCGATGGCCACCCAGGGAGTTCCAGCCCACGCGGTCGAGCACGCCATCGGCGATCGCGACGATGGGGGTGCCGATCGGGGCGAAGATGTCGGTGGCTCGGTGCATCCCCGTGCTGCGGGCCCCGAAGAAGTCGTTGCTGTAGCTGGCCTCGCCCAGGACGGGGAAGACGTACCCGTCGAGGTTGCCGCGAGGCCGTGGGGCGTTCGCCCGGACCGGTGCCGGCTGGCGGGGGATGCCCTCGGATGGATGCGCCACGCCGGGGATCACGCGGCGCCCACCGAAGGGCTTGCCGGCGGCATCCGCAGGGGCCCCCGCGCTGGTGGGGGCATCCCCGTCGGTGGATGTCGGGGCGTCACTTCCGCCGGCGCGCTGCTGGCGGACACCGACGTCGATGCCGGCCACCAGCACCTCGCTGCCTGCCGGCAGGCCCGCAGCGCGCTGGGTCAGGCGCAGGCGCAGGATCGAGCTGGAGGTCCGGTGGCGGGGCCCTGTCGCGTCGTCACCTGCCGGAGCCGCGCCGACGATGGCCTGCTCGTTGATGGTCAGGGTGCCGACCCCCGGAACGATGGTCCGGGAGTTCGGGGAGGTGCCGACCGGCTCGCCATCGACCGTCACCACGAGCGTGGAGCTGGCCGATGCCTGGCTGCGGGCCGTGCCCCCGGAGATCCCGGCCTGCCCGTCGAGGCCGACCTGCCGGGCGACGATCCGGCCACCCAGCAGGGAGACGCTGCCAACGGCCACCTGGGCCCCCGCAGACCGCTCGCCCGTGCGGGCCTCGGCCCGCAGGCCGGTTGCCCGGATGATCGATCCGTCTGCCGGCAGCAGGAAGCTGGCCTCGCTGCGGCGCTGCCGGACGCCCGCTGCGCTGCCGGCCGTTACGCTCGCTGCCTGGTCGATCCGCCCGGACGGACGGGTCACGCGAACGGCAACGGCCTGGGAGGACGCCTGGACGGGCAGCTGCCCCGGCGCCGACTCAGTGAGGGCTGCAACAGGGCGCAGGGCCGACGTCACGACGAAGGCCGCGGCCAGCAGCCCGGCGATCGCAAGCAGCGACCAGCGGTGCGGCAGGGTGATCCCCGCCCGCGTGCGCGTCGCGTGCTCGTTCCAGGTCTCCATCGACAGGTGCATCGGCAGCACTGCCGGGATCCTCAACCCAGCCCAAGCATCCCCTGCCAGATGCAATGCCGGGTGTGCCAGGGAGGACACCTGCCACGCGTCCACCCCGGACGGTGCCGTAGCTCACGATGGCGGCGGGCCCGGGATGGCGCGCATCTCGCTCGTGGTCGCGACCAGGGGGATCTCGCCGGTGCGGTGCCCCTCCTGGGCCTGGAAGCGGGGCAGCACCACCTGGTGCAGGTACTCGTCGAAGGCCGATGCATCGAGGTTGAAGACGTGGATGGGACCGACGACCAGCCCGCCGAGCTCGTGCTCGAGCTGGGCGGGGAGCGTGCGCTCGGCCAGCCACTCGAGGCTGGGCGGCACGACCGCGCGGATGCGCAGGTGCGACACGCGCCGCCCCTCCAGCGAGCGGGCCTCGACCAGTGCCGGACCGGTGAGGAAGAGGTTCTGGTGGTAGGCCCGCAGGCGGGCGCAGACCCGCTCGACGCGGCTGCGGGCCTGCTCCAGGCGGGCGGCCGGGACGAAGAGCTCGACCTCGAAGTCCCGGTAGCCATCCTCGACCTTCACGATCTCCTCGATCGAGCCGTTGAGGACGGTGATCCGATCTCCGTTGAAGGACCGCAGCACGGTCGTGCGCAGGGCGAACTCCTCCACCACGCCGGCGACGTCGTTGCCCGGGAGGATCAGGTAGTCACCGACCCGGTACTGGCGCTCGAACAGCAGCAGCCCGCCGGCGATCATGTCGGCCAGGACGCGGTTCAGGCCCCATCCCACGATGATCACCAGGACGCCGATGCCGATCGCAGCGGGGATGGCACCGCCGCTGGCCACGGCGGCGATGGCCACCACGGCACCGGCAGACACGGTGTAGGTGATCAGGCTCCGCAGCACGCTCGCGCGGGTGCGCTGGGCCTTGGAGCGGGCGATCTGCGCGCGGCTGGTGGGATCCTGGTCGCGGCGGCGGTTCCACCATGCCGTCACCACCCAGTGTCCCAGGCGCACGGCCAGGATCGCGCCGATGGCGATGGCGAGCACCTGCAGCAGCGGCGTGCTGCTGGCCACGGCATCACGCAGCGTGTCAGTCAGCCCCTCGGTCGTGGGCACGGCAGCCAGCATGGGTGTCAGCCGCGGCTGCGGACCTGCTCGGCGAGGGCGTCCACCACCGTCGGGTCCTGGAGGGTGGTGGTGTCGCCGAGCTCGCGGCCCTCGGCGATGTCACGCAGCAGCCGGCGCATGATCTTGCCCGAACGGGTCTTGGGGACCTCCGGGGTGAAGAGCACCATGTGCGGGCGGGCAAACTTGCCGATGCGCTCGGACACGTGGGCGTTCAGCTCCCCGATCAGCTCGTCGCTGGCCTCGTGGTGGCCCTCGAGCACGACGTAGGCCACCACGCACTCGCCGGTGAGCTCGTGGGAGCGCCCGACGACTGCGGCCTCGGCGATGGCCGGGTGCTCGACGAGCGCGCTCTCCACCTCGGTCGTGGACAGGCGATGACCGGAGACGTTCATCACGTCGTCGACCCGGCCGAGCACCCAGAGGTAGCCATCCTCGTCGATCTTCGCGCCGTCACCGACGAAGTAGCGCCCCGGGACCTGGCTCCAGTAGGTCTCGACGAAGCGCTCCGGGTTGCCCCAGATGCCGCGGGCCATGCCAGGCCAGGGCCGGTCGATGGTCAGGTAGCCACCATGGCCGCGGCCCACGGGCTCGCCCTGCTCGTCGACGACCGAGACCTCGATCCCGGGCAGCGCCTGGGTGGCAGAGCCGGGCTTGGTGCGCGTGAGGCCGGGCAGGGGGCTGACCATGATGTGACCCGTCTCGGTCTGCCACCACGTGTCGACGATCGGGCAGCGCTCGGCGCCGATGCGCTCGTGGTACCACATCCAGGCCTCGGGGTTGATGGGCTCACCGACCGACCCGAGCAGGCGCAGCGAGCTGAGGTCGTGCCGCGCCGGGTGCTCGTCACCCCACTTGATGAATGCGCGGATGGCCGTGGGTGCCGTGTAGAAGATGGAAACCCCATACTCGGCGACGATCGACCACAGCCGATCCTTGTCGGGCCAGTCCGGCGCGCCCTCGTAGATCACGCTGGTGACGCCGTTGGAGAGGGGGCCGTAGACGATGTAGCTGTGCCCGGTGACCCATCCGATGTCTGCGGCACACCAGTAGACGTCGTCGTCCTTGAGGTCGAAGACCATGTTGGCGGTGGCGTGGGCGCCGGTGAGGTAGCCGCCGGTGGTGTGCATGATGCCCTTGGGCTTGGCGGTCGTGCCGGAGGTGTAGAGCAGGAACAGCAGGTCCTCGCTGTCCATCGCCTCGGGGGCACACTCGGCCTGCTGGCGACCGACGATCTCGTGCCACCAGTGGTCGCGGCCGTCGGTCCACGGGGTGTCATGCCCCTGCAGGCGCCGGTAGCAGAGGACCGACTCGACCTGCTGGCCGTCGGTCGCCGCCATCCGCACGGCCTCGTCGGTGGCGGCCTTGAGCTCGACGACCTTCCCGCGGCGGTAGCCACCGTCGGCGGTGATCACGACCTTGGCGCTGGCGTCGACGATCCGGTCGGCGAGTGCCTGGGAGGAGAAGCCACCGAAGACGACGCTGTGGGCTGCTCCGATGCGGGCACAGGCCAGCATCGCAACCGGCAGCTCCACCACCATGGGCATGTAGATCGCCACGCGGTCCCCGCGCTGCACGCCGAGCTCACGCAGGGCGTTGGCACAGCGGCTGACCTCCTCGAGCAGCTGCGCGTAGGTGACCGAGCGACGCTCCCCGTCCTCGCCCTGCCAGTGGAAGGCAACGCGCTGTCCGAGCCCGCGCTCGACGTGCCGGTCGAGGCAATTGACCGAGGCGTTGAGCTGGCCGTCGGCGAACCAGCGGGCAAACGGGGCATCGGACCAGTCCAGCCCCTGGGTGAAGGGCCGGGACCACTCGAGCTCGCGCGCCCACGCCGCCCAGTAGGCCTCGGGGTCGGCGGCGGCCGTCTCCCAGACCTTCGGGTCTGCGACGTTGGCGCGCTCGACGAACGACGCCGGCGGATCGAAGGTGCGGTCCTCGCTGAGGAGGTTCTCGATGGCATCCCTGGACTCGACGGCTGCGTCAGACATGGTTCCCTCTCGATGGTGCGGCTGTAGGCCGATGCTTCCTCGGCGGCTTGATACTACCGTGACCTGTCCGCCAGCTGCCCGGGGCCGCGGGGCGGCCAGGTTGCATCCGACCGTCCCGTGGAGCGCGACCTCACGGTGCGAACTGGCGCAGCGAGGACGGGTTCTCGACCATCGACAGGTCGCCCTGCTGCTCACCCATCGCCGCAGCCCGGATGGCTCGCCGCACCACCTTCTGGGACCGGGTCTTGGGCAGCTCCTTGACGACCATCACCCTGGCGGGGGTGAACGCCTTGCCCATCCGCCGACCCACGAGCTCGGCGAGGTCCGAGCGCAGGCGGGCAGACTGGCGACGGTTGGGGCCGAGCACCACGTAGCACCACACGACCTGGCCCTTGATCTCGTCGGGCATGCCGATCGCGGCGGCCTCCGCCACCGACTCGTGGTCGACGAGGATCGACTCGTACTCGGCAGGGCCAACGCGCTTGCCGGCCACGTTGATGGTGTCGTCGGAGCGGCCGTGCAGGTACCACTCGCCGTCGGCGTCGATGGAGGCCCAGTCGCCGTGCACCCAGACGTCCTCCCAGCGGGACCAGTAGGTCTCGACGAAGCGCTCGCGGCCACCCTCGCCCCAGAAGCCGCGGGTCATCCCGGGCCACGGGCGCGTGCAGGTGAGCTCGCCCACGCCATCGCCGGGACCGAGCGGGGCTCCGGAGTCGGGGTCGCGCACCTCGATCGACATCCCCAGGGCCGGTCCGCCGAGCGAGCACTCCTTGAGCGTGGAGAGCGGCGTCGGCGACAGGAAGCAGGCACCCACCTCGGTGCCCCCGGAGAGGTTGATGATCGGGCAGCGGCCCCCGGCCACGGTGCGCGCGAGCCAGCGGTAGGGCTCGGCGTTCCAGGGCTCGCCCGTCGAGGCGAGGACGCGCAGGGAGCTGAGGTCGTGGGCCTCGTGCCAGTGGTCGCCCTCGGCCATCAGCGAGCGGATCAGCGTCGGCGAGCA
>SKUG01000203.1 GCA_007122215.1 Thermoleophilia bacterium
CAAGGGACGCTACATCCAGTCGATCTCCGTGTCGGCGACGATGTCCCCCGGCATCCGTGTCGACCACACCATCGAGGACGAGGATGCGGCCGCTGCAGCACCCGCTGCCGCCAGCGACGCACCTGCCTCCGCCGAGGACGCTCCCGCCGCGGACGAGGGCTGAGCCTGCCCTGCAGCCTGCCGCCGGCAGCCGGCGGTCAAGGCCGGGCCCGTGCGTGCCGATACACCGTGCACGCACGCCCATGGGATTCCTCCGCTCACTGATCCGCCACCGCAGGCTCCGGCTGCTCGTCAGCTCGCTGGGCCTTGCGGTGTTCGCGGGCGCGATCGCCTACACCTTCGCGGCGCAGACACCGCTCGGTGCGGAGCTCGAGGGCAAGCTCGTCGACACGCGCTTCGAGCTGCGCGGGGAGCGACCAGCGCCGGACGACATCGTGCTGCTGGCCATCGACGACGAGTCCGATACCCGCCTCGGGCAGCGCTTCCCCTACCGTCGGGACGTGCACGCAGACGTCGTGCGCAACCTGCGGGATGCCGGTGCCCGCACGATCGTGCTCGACGTCCAGTTCCTCGGCAACAGCGACGCATCCGACGCCGGCATGGTCGCCGCCGACCGGGAGTTCATCGAGGCCCTCCACGAGGTCAGCCGCGACGTGCCCGTGGTGATCGCCACCGACCTGAAGGTCGGCTCGGCCTTCAGCTACGTGCCCATGCCCTTCGAGGACCTGGTCGTGGGCGACCCGGAGATCGATGCCGATCCCTTCGCCTTCTCCGGTGCATCCACGGGCACGGCCAGCTTCACGGCGACCGCCAGCGATGCGGTGCTGCGGGCGATGCGGCCACGGCGGGACGAGTCGACCCAGTTCGGGCAGCGGCGCCTGCCGACCCTGAGCCTGGCGGCGATCGCCGCCAGCGAGGGGCGCAGCCACGACAGCTGGCGCGACCTGCCCGAGCTCTTCTACCTCAACTTCTACGGGGGCGCCGGCCACTTCCGCTACCTGCCCTACTGGCACGCCGCCCAGGGAGCGGAGACGGTCAGCGGGGCAGGCTCCGAGGTTGCCGGCCGGATCGTGCTCGTCGGCGCCACCAGCGCAGCGCTGCAGGACCTCCACGAGGTGCCCATGCGCAGCGCCTCCAGCGAGCTGGGGGAGTCCATGGCGACCGGTGCGGGGCCCGGCAGCAAGGCCACGGCTGCCCAGCTGATGCCCGGCGTGGAGATCCACGCCACCGCCCTGGCCAACATGCGGGACGGCTCCTGGCTCACGCCACCTCCGGCCTCACAGCCGCTGCTGCTCTCGCTGCTGATGCTGCTGGTCGTCTGGGTGCTCGTGATGGTGATCACGCCCACCGTCGGGGTGCCGCTGGCGCTCGTCACGATGGCAGGCTTCTGGCTGCTGGTGGTCGACCTCTTCGAGCGGGGCACGCTGGTGGCGGCCTTCGCGCCGCTGCTGACCGGGGCCGTCGTCTTCATCACCGCCGTGACCGTCCTGGCCATCAGTGCGGTCCGCGACCGCAGCCGCGTGCGAAGCCTCTTCTCGCGCTATGTCTCCCCGGAGGTCGTGCGCCAGCTGATGGAGACCGAGGATACGATCGAGCTCGGTGGCGAGCGGCGCGAGGTGAGCGTGCTCTTCTCGGACATCCGCGGCTTCACGAGCCTCAGCGAGGAGATCGACCCGTCCGAGCTCGTCGGCCAGCTCAACGACTACTTCGCCGAGATGGTCGACGCCGTCGAGCTCGAGCAGGGCATGCTCGACAAGTTCATCGGGGACGGCATGATGGCGATCTTCGGCGCCCCGCTGGAACAGCCCGACCACGCAGAGCGCGCCGTACGCGTGGCCCTCGACATGCAGGAACGCCTCGAGCGCCTCAACCGGGAGCGGGAGGCAGCCGGCCTCGAGCCGCTGGGCATGGGGATCGGGATCCACTCCGGCGTGGCCGTGGTCGGCAACGTCGGCTCGCCGCGTCGCCGGGTCGACTTCACCGCGATCGGCGACACGGTCAACCTCGCGGCCCGGCTCGAGGCCGCCACCAAGAACCTCGGTGTCGCGCTGGTGGTGAGCGAGGTCACCGCACGCATGGCGGCCGGGGCCTTCCAGTTCGGACAGATCGGCTCGATCGTGGTCAAGGGGCGCCGCCAGGCCACCGAGGTGTTCTACGTGGAGGGACCCGCAGGGGAGCTCCCTGGCGCCCGCGCAGGCGGCGGACCCGATGAGTGCAGCAGCGCACCGGATGCCCGGGCCCCAGGAGACGATCCGGCGGGACCACCCGTCGATGACGAGGAGGTCGCGGCATGAGCGACGAGCTGGCAGTGACGCCGATCGGCACGAGCCCGGCCTGGTACAACCCGGGTGAGCCGGCCAGCGGGACCCTCGTCGAGGTCGATGGCTTCCGGCTGCTGGTCGACTGCGGCAGCGGAGTGATCGCCCGCTACGTCGACCGCTGGGCCCCGGCCCTGCCCATCGATGCGATCGTCATCACCCACGCACACCCCGACCACACCTTCGACCTCGTGCCGCTCAAGTACGGCCTGCTCTACGGGGCGCTCGGGTGGGATGCTCCACAGCTCTGGCTGCCTCCTGGCGGGCACGGCCGGCTGCAGCGCCTGGCACAGTCCTTCGACGGCGGCGAGGACTTCTTCACCGAGAGCTTCGACCTGCGCACCTACCACCCGCGCACCACGGTGTCGATCGGCCCGTTCGACCTGCGCACACGAGAGGTGCCCCACTACATCGAGTCCTGGGCGCTGCGCCTCGACCATGCGCGCGGGAGCATCGCCTTCTCCGGTGACATGGGCCCCGACGACGGCATCGTGGAGCTGGTCCGGGGCGTTGACCTGTTCATCTGCGAGGCCGGCGCGCCGGCCGGGACCGAGCCGCCGCCCGACGCGGGGCACCTGCCCCCCGAGCTGGCCGGTCGCTACGCCCGCGAGGCCCGTGCCGGTGAGCTGATGATCAACCACGTGCCGGCCGAGCTCGGCCTCGAGCGTCAGGTCGATGTTGCGCGGGCCTGCTTCGGGGGGCCGACGGTTGCGGCCATGCCGATGGTCCGGCACGTCGTGGGCGGGCACGCACGCAGGCCCGGCTGAGCCCGGCCGGCGGCTACGCCCGGGACGGGAGGCTATCCGGCCGATGAGTGGCGCACCCGCACCGCCGTCCGTCCGGCGAGGTGGCGGGCGAGCCGATCGAAGACGACGTTGTGCAGCGGCACGATGGCGTACCAGTAGAGGCGGCTCCAGATGCCGTCGTTGGTGAGGGTGGCCCGCTGCAGCATCCGCGCCCGTCCCTCGCCCGCTGCCGCGACCGTGAACTCCAGCCGCGCGACGCCCGGCAGGCGCATCTCGGCGCGCAGCACCAGGCGCGTGCCCGGCTCGACGGCCTCGACGCGCCAGAAGTCCACCACGTCCCCGACCCGCAGCGGTCCCTCCCGCCGGCCCCGTCGCAGGCCCACGCCACCGACCAGGCGGTCAAGGGCGCCGCGCAGGCGCCACAGCAGCTGGGTGCTGCGGCCGTAGCCGTGGTCGCCGCCGATCCGCTCGATGCTGGCATAGAGCTCGTCCGGGGCGAGGTCGCACTCGTAGGTGCGTGCATCGACGAAGACCTGCTGCTCGGGCACGTCCTGCTCGGCATGCAGGGTGCTCAGGGCCGCCTGCTCGCGGTCGGCGATCGTGCGCGCATCGGTCCAGCGCGAGAGGACGGTGCCGGCCTGCTCCATGGCCCGTGCGCGCTCCACCGCCGTGCGGTACGGGGTCAGCTCGACGTTCGGCATCCACTCCCGGATCCTGGTGTCGGTGCAGGTGACGTCGTTGCGCAGGCCCTCGACCAGGGGGCGGGCGATGCTCACGTCCACGTGCGTGACCAGGTGCAGCCACCAGCTCGACAGCCGGGGGGTCAGCACGGGGGTGGTGAGGATGCGCGGG
>SKUG01000034.1 GCA_007122215.1 Thermoleophilia bacterium
GCCTCGCAGGACTGGCCCGCCGAGTAGAAGATCGCCCACACGCTCGACGGCACGGCCTGCGAGAGGTCCGCATCGGCGCAGATGATGTTGGGGCTCTTGCCGCCCAGCTCGAGCGTCAGCCGCTTCATGCTGGGGGCTGCGGCCTGCATGATCCGCACGCCGGTCTCGGTGGCACCGGTGAAGGCAACCTTGGCGATGCCCGGGTGCTCGACGAGCGCCTGGCCCAGCGTCGAGCCGGGGCCGGGAAGCACGCTGACCACGCCCTCGGGGATTCCCGCCTCGGCGGCGAGCTCTGCCAGGCGCAGCGCGGTGAGTGGTGTTGCCGTGGCCGGCTTGATGATCGTCGGGCAGCCTGCCGCGATCGCCGGGGCGAGCTTCCACGAGGCCATCATCAGCGGGTAGTTCCAGGGGATGACCTGGCCGACCACGCCGACCGGGTGGCGCCGCGTGTAGCTGGCCACCGACCCGCCGATCGGCAGCGCGTCGCCGGCGTCGGCGGTGCCGGCGATCGAGGCGAAGTAGCGGAAGGTTGCCGCGGCTGCATGGACCTCGGCCACCACCGACGAGGAGGCCTTGCCGACGTTGGCGACCTCGAGCTCGGTGAGCTCCCGGCGATGCTCGTGGACGAGGTCTGCCAGACGGTGCAGCAGGCGGCTGCGCTCGGCTGCGGGCGTACGGCCCCAGCCGCCTGCCAGCTGCGACTGCGCCGCGTCGACGGCCGCGTCGAGGTCGGCCGTGGTGGCCTCGGTCACCTCCGCCAGTGGCTCGCCCGTTGCCGGATTGTCGATCGTCGCGCGGGAGCGTCCGTCCCCGTCCACCCGTTCACCTGCGAGCCAGATGCCCCACTGCCTGAGATCCTGTGCCACGGCCACGCTGTGCCCTCCCGTTGTCTGGATCGGGCCGCGCCCCTCGCGCAGCCTCGACGTGCGACGAGTCTACGCAAGTGTGGCGATGGCTGCCGGCCGGGGATCGCTGCGAGCCGAACTCGGCTGGGCAGGGCTCACCGTGTCAGTCGTGGGCCTGGAGCTGCCCTGCGCGGTCGCCGGCCCACTCGCCGGCGGCTGCGATCGCGCTCACCCCGAGGTCGCGGAGCTGCTCCCCGGCGTGGGGGAGGTTGCCGGCGGCAGCGGTCGTCGTCAGCGTGAACGTGAGCGAGAACGCCAGTGCGATCAGGACCTTGTGCGGAAAGGTGAGCATGCGGTGACCCATCGGATATCGGCCAGCGTGCGCCGAACTTGAGTCTGGATGTGCTCATGTTCGACGCCCCTGGGGTCCCGGCTGCCACGAGCGTGGGTGCTCGGGGTCGGGCGCCTGGCGCCTACCGCTCGGGGCCGCCAGCGGTGCGGTCGCCAGCGCGCTCGACGACCATCGCGATGCCCTGCCCGACGCCGATGCACATCGTGACCAGGCCGTAGCGGCCATCGCAGCGGTCGAGCTCGCTGAGGGTGCGCACCAGCAGGCGCGCGCCGGTCGAGCCCAGCGGGTGGCCCATGGCGATCGATCCGCCCGAGACGTTCACCCGGGACGGATCGAGGCCCAGCTCGCCGATGCACGCGACCGCCTGCGCCGCGAAGGCCTCGTTGAGCTCCACGACGTCGAGGTCTTCGACGGTGAGCCCGGCGCGGTCCAGCGCCGTGCGGGTCGCCGGGACCGGCCCGATGCCCATCAGCGACGGCGCTACCCCGGCCACGGCCGAGCTGGTGATGCGCGCCTGCGGATCGAGGCCTCGCTCGCGCGCGTAGGCACTGGATGCGACGACCACGGCGGCTGCGCCGTCGTTGAGGCCGGAGCTGTTGCCAGCGGTCACCGTCCCCCCGTCGCGGAAGGCTGGGCGCAGGCCTGCCAGCGCCTGCGCCGACGTGTCCGGGCGCGGGTGCTCGTCGCGGTCGACCACCCGCTCGGGCGTGCGTCGCGTGGCGGGAATCGGCACCGGCACGAGCTCCTCGGCGAAGGCCCCGGCATCCTGCGCGGCCGCCCAGCGCTGCTGGCTCGACAGCGCGAAGGCGTCCTGCGCCTCGCGCGTGACACCATGGGCATCGGCGACGTTCTCGGCGGTCTCGCCCATCGACTCGATGCCGTGGCTGGCGGCCAGCCGCGGGTTGGGAAAGCGCCAGCCCAGCGTCGTGTCCTGCAGCTCCTGGCTGCGGTCCCAGGGGGCTCCTGCCTTGCCCAGCACGTAGGGCGCGCGGCTCATCGACTCGACCCCGCCAGCCACCATGACCTCGCCCTCGCCGCACCGGATCGCGTGGGAGGCGGTGATCACCGCCTGCAGGCCAGATCCGCAGAGGCGGTTCACCGTCTGCCCGCCGACCGACTCGGGCAGGCCGGCCAGCAGCGCTGCCATCCGGGCGACGTTGCGGTTGTCCTCGCCAGCCTGGTTGGCCGCGCCCAGCACCACGTCCTCGACATCCGCCGGGTCGCAGCCGCTGCGGCGCACGGCCTCGGCCACCACCAGCGCGGCAAGGTCATCGGGACGCACGCCGGCCAGTGCTCCACCGAGGCGTCCCACGGGCGTGCGGCATGCACCGAGGATGACCGGTGCCGGATCGGGATCGCGTTCCATGGGCCGATCATTCCACGCGGCGTCCCCGCCACCGCGATCTCCTATCAGGGCGTCAATTCTGCAATTGGTCATAAAGTGCTGTCGGCGGGTCGCCGATCACTCGGTCAACGTGTCCACCGCTCGCAACATCGGCGCCAGCCTCGCCCTCCACGACCTGCCCGGGGACGACCCCCTGGAGCGGGCCCGCCAGGCCGGCCGGGTGCTGGTCATGGCCGGGTGTCGCGCATCCTGCGTCGTGCAGCTTGCCGACGGGGCACCGGATCCACTGGTGCGTGGCGGTGCCGGTGATGTCGCCTCGCTTGCCGCGGTCGCGGTGCCGCTTGCCGAGGGCCTCGTCGACTCCGGTCGTGCCCTGCGCGTGGTCGATGCGGGCAGCCGCTCACCGGGCGGTGCGCGCCTGCGGTTCGCGGCGGTCAGCTGCGGGCAGCGCGCCGGCGTGGCAACCGTGGTCGTGCTCAGCGGCGACGGGCTCTCCACGCACCAGCTCGAGACCGTCGCCATGCTCCTCAGCGCCCCTCCTGGCCAGCCCGAGCCGCCCGTGGGGATCCAGCGGCCCTGCTCGCTGCTGGCCCGCGACCTCGCCGGCGAAGGGGCAGCTGACCTCGTGTCGATCGCCCTCTTTGCCCGCGCCGGCATGCAGCTCGACCTGCACGTGCGCTCCGGCGACCTGCTGCGTCGCCGGCGGGTGCCGGTCGGCAGCATCTGGGGCGAGGCTGCCCGCCACGGCGCCGCCTATCGGATCGGGGAGCTCCGCCAGCACCGCGGCACCGAGCACCTCGCAGCACTGGGGATGGAGGAGGCCGTGCTCGTCTCGCTCGAGAACGATGCCGGCGTGCCCGTCGGCACGATCGGGCTCGCGGCCCGCGAGCGCCTCCCCGACGGCCTTGCCACCGGCCTGCTCGAGCGCACCCGCACGCTCGCACGTGAGGTGATGGAGTCCCACGCGCACACCCCGGCCCAGCGGGCACACCCGGGCGCCGTCTCCCAGGACATCGAGCTGCGCGTGCTGGCGCGCAGCGTCGGCTGCAGGCGCTTTGCCGTGTACATGCCCCAGGGATCCGAGCTCGTGCTGCTGGGGAGCTTCGCTGCAGATGGCCAGTCCCTCGCGGCGCCACCCGACCCCTTCGAGCAGGAGCTCGTGCGCACGGCGCTTGAGCGCACGGTCTCGATCACCACCGAGGGCGCCGCCGTCGTGCTGCTGGCAAACGGCGTGCTGCTCTACGCCAGCGACTCGCGGCGGGATCCGATGCAGGCGATCCAGTCGGCGCTGCGCGACCTCGTGGACGGCCCGCTCGACGGCCGCCGCCGGGCTGCCTGAGCTCGCGGGGCGGGGCAGCTGGA
>SKUG01000116.1 GCA_007122215.1 Thermoleophilia bacterium
ACCAGCCGGGTGAGCTCGGCGATGGCGCCGACCGTGGCGACGGCCGCCAGGGAGACGACGGCCGGGCCGGCCATGGAGCCCCCGGGCTCGACGGCCAGGGCGATGCCGCCGGCCACGAGACCGACTGCACCGGGCAGCAGCAGCCGCCGCAGCCGTGCGCGCTGCGGGCCTGCCCCCCACGCCAGCACCTGGCCGACCGAGAGCGCGACCAGCAGGGGAACGGCCACCAGCAGCAGGAACCCGTTGTAGTAGTCCCCGGTGACCGCCGTGCGGATGCCCAGCAGCGACTCGCTGATGGCCGGCTGCAGGACGCCCCAGAGCACGACCAGCGTGAACGAGGTGAGCAGCATGGAGTTGAGCAGCATCGCTCCCTCACGGCTGGTCGCACGCTCGATCGGCTCGATCGGGCGGCCTGCCGCCCCGACCAGCGCGAGGGCGGTGACGACCAGGGCACCGGCGAGGCCGATCAGGAAGTACCACCCGATCGGTGACTCGACGAAGGCGTGGACGGACTCGACCAGTCCGCTGCGGGTGATGAAGGTCCCGAACATCGACAGCGCGAAGCTGGCCCCGGCCAGCACGACCACCCAGCGGCCGGCCTGGCCGCGACGCCCGTGCACGCGCAGGATGTGGATGAGGGCCGTCAGGGTCAGCCAGGGCATGAGGGCGGCGTTCTCGACCGGGTCCCAGTCCCAGTAGCCTCCCCAGCCGAGCTCCTCGTAGGCCCAGCGGCCACCCAGCGCCAGGCCCGCGGTGAGGGCAGTCCATGCAACGAGCGTCCAGCGACGTGCAGCCGGTAGCCAGCGACGGTCCGGCTGCCCCGAGATCGCTGCTGCGGCGATGATCGCGAACGGGATGATGGTGCCCACGTAGCCGACGTAGAGGATCGGCGGATGGATGGCCATCCACGGGTTCTGCAGCGCCACCGCGAGGCCGCTGCCGTCGAGCGCGCGGACCGGCGCCAGCGCAAACAGTGGCGTGACCACCGTGACCAGGGCTGCGAACAGCAGGTAGGAGCTTCCGAGCACGAGCATCGCCACGGCCCGTCCGCGCCGTTCCAGTCCCGTGCCTGCCGCGAGCATCGCCGAGCCGAGGCCGGTGAGCACGAACAGCCAGAGCAGCAGGGAGCCCTCCTGCCCGCCCCACCACGCGCTGAACCGGAAGACCGCTCCGAGCTCGGAGTTGCTGTGGCCGGCAACGTAGGCGATCCCGTACTCGCCGACCAGCAGTGCCGTGACGAGGATCACCGAGGCGATGGAGGCGGCGGCGAAGGTCGCATGCAGCGCGATCCGGGCAACCCGCTCGGGAGCTCCGGAGCTGGAGCGCAGCATGGCCCCGGCTGCGCCGAGAAGCGTGAGGGTCGCGAGCAGGGCGGCCCAGAGTGCCGCCTGTCCTGCCACCGCGAGGCCCATGTCGCCCTCAGGCTCCCTCGTCGTGGGCTTCGAAGCGCGACGGGCACTTGGTCGAGAGGGTGTTGCGCTCCGCGACGAACGTGTCGCCGTCCAGCATCCCGCGCACGACGACCGAGCGACCAACCCGGAAGACGTCCGGGACGGTTCCGGAGTACTCGACGCGTGTCGAGGGGCCGCCGTCCATGCCGGTCATCGAGAAGGTCATCCGGTCCCCGTCGCGCTCGACCGGTCCCTGGGCCACGCCCACGAACTCCACGGTCTCGGCGGCTGCCAGCTCCCGGTGGGCGTCGATCTCGCCGGCGTCGACGACGGGGCGGGAGACCGAGCCGCCCGCGAGCGCGGCGTACAGGAGGAAGACGGCAAGCATCGAGATCACGACCAGCGAGCCGACGAGTCGGACGTTGCCCTTCATGCGTGTCGCTCCGGAGCCTGCATCTGGGGGCGGAGACTACCAGCCTGCCGGCGCGCCGGCGCAGGCTCGCCCCCCACAACGAGGCGGGGCCCCGACGCTGCTCGTCGGGGCCCCGCTGGTGATCTCGTCGTGTGGGCGTGAGCCTCAGCCGATGATGACGTCCACCGGCTGGCCCGTGGCGTTGGCAAGGGCCTGTGCCTGGGCGATGGCACCGCCACCGTAGTAGCCGCCGTAGCCGCCAACTCCCCAGCCTCGGGTCCGGCCCCAGCCTCGGCCGTAGCCGCCGTACTGGTAGCGCATCTGGGCAGCGCCCATCTCGCGGCCGATGTTGAGGCCGTTGCGCCAGCCCTCGTTGAAGGACTGTGCCTGGTTGCGCAGGCGCTCGTACTTGGCGAGGTACTGCATCTCGGTGCGGCCCTGGGAGCGCCCCTGGGCCCAGCCCTGGTCGCGTCCGCGGATCTCACCCTCCCGGCCGGCCAGCGCCTCGTAGCGCTGCAGCTCGGTCCAGGTCGGTGCGCTGTAGGAGGCGTAGGCCCATCCGGCGAGCGCAGCGACGGCGGCGAGGACGATCGCGATGAGCGCCCAGATGGCCTTGGCGCCCCCGGAGGAGTCCGACGACTGCACGACCAGCGGCTGTGGCGCTGCGGACGGCACGGCCGGCAGCGCAGCGGCTGCCGAGCTGACCGGGGCGCTCGAGGCCGAGCTCGTGGGCCGGTCGAGGGTCGCATCCAGGTGCTTCGAGTACGGCGAGTTCACTTCGATCCTTCCTGTCACGTCGACGGCTGGTGCGGGGGCCGCTCCAACCGATCAGGTTCGACGGTGTATCCGCGTGGCAGCCTGCTTCGTTGGCAGGCGACGTGCGGTGATGGCCGTCGCTGGCCGCCGGGGTGGCCGCATCGGGCAGGAGGCTCGACACCCATCCGGCGCGCACCCGACGGTCGCCCGGGTAGCATGCCAGCCATGACTCGTGTACCGCCAGTGGATCGGGACGACGCGGCCAGTTCCGGCGCGCCCATGGCCGGGGCCGGCGGCGATGGCGCCCCCTCGCCACTGGATGCGGGCGGGCTGCGAGCCGCCCGCCGCTGGGCCCTGGCGGCGCTCGTGATGATGTACACGATCGTGCTGACGGGTGTCACCGTCCGCCTGACCGGCTCCGGGCTGGGCTGCCCTGACTGGCCGATGTGCGAGGGGCTCGCGCCGGTCGGCGAGATGGGCTACCACGCCGTGATCGAGTTCGTGAACCGGATGGTTGCGCTGCCCACCACGGTCGCCGCCGCGGGCGCCACCTGGACGGCCTTCCGGGTGCGTCCGGTTCGCTGGGACCTGCGCATGGGCACGATCGTGCTGGTCAGCGCGGTCCTGCTCAACATCGCGCTCGGGGCCCTGACGATCTTCATGCTGCTCGACCCGCGGATCGTGAGCATGCACTTCATGGTGAGCATGCTCACGATCATCGCCGCGGCCTGGACGTGGGAGTGCGCGCGGCGCCCGGAGCCCCAGCGGATCACCCTGCGCGGCGTGCGCCCGGCCGTGCACGTGGCGGTAGCGCTGGGGCTGCTGGCAACCCTCTTCGTGACGATCCTCGGCGGGGTGCTGACCACCGCGGCCGGGCCCCACTCGGGCGGCACCGAGGAGCAGGTGATCCAGCGGCTCTCGGGTGGCCAGCTGGCCGTGACCGTGCATGCACGGGCGGCGTACGTCTTCATGGTGCTGGTGGCGGTGGCTGCATGGCTGCTGCGCGGCCAGCAGGCAGTCTGGCGGAACGTCACCGTGCTGCTCGGGCTCGTCGTGGTCCAGATCGCGCTCGGCGAGTTCCAGTACCGCACGGGCCTGCCCCGGGGCGTGGTGCTGGCCCACGTCGCTGTCGCGGCCGCGATCTGGCTGCAGACGAGCCGGATCGCTACCATGCTGCTCGCGGCGCCTGCCGCCGCGTCACGAGAGCCAGCCAGTCCACCGATCCGGAGCACCGCACCATCATGACCACCGCCGAAGGCACCCGCGTTCCCGACCTCACCCTCGTCGACCAGGACGGCACC
>SKUG01000279.1 GCA_007122215.1 Thermoleophilia bacterium
CACCAGCGCGGACGACATGCCGGTGGTCGGCCCCGTGGATCCTGCCGGGTCGGTGCTGGTCGGGTGCGGATGGGGCGGCGCCGGCAACGTGATCGGCCGCTGGGCCGGACGGGCGCTGGCGGCGGTCGTGCTCGGCAGGGATCCGGCCGAGGTCATCCCGCCGGAGCTCGCGGCGCAGCGCATCCATGCATGACCGGCCCGGAGTCTGGGTACGCCCGGGGCATGGACTGTCCGATCTGCAAGAGCAAGCTCAGCGTCGCCGACCACGAGGGAGTCAGCGTGGACCGCTGCCCGCAGGGGTGTGGGGAGTTCCTCGAGACCGGGGAGCTGCACCTGGTGGCCCAGCGCGAGCACGCGGCCCGATCCGATGCCGAGCGGGCAGCAGAGCTGCAGGCCGCCCGCGACCGCTGCGATGGCGAGCTGCTGAAGATGATCATGGACGAGGGCCCGCGGCACTGCCCGAAGTGTGATGGTCGCATGTCGAAGATCGAGTACGGGTTCGCCTCCGCGGTGATGATCGACCGCTGCCCCTCCCACGGCGTCTGGCTCGACACCGACGAGCTGCAGCGCATCGAGGCCTACGCCGAGGGCGAGCGCCGCAGGCTCGCCGAGAAGCGCGACCGCATCGAGGCGATGCGCGAGTCATCCGGGAATGGCACGGCAGCTCCCAGCCCGATGCGCGCCTTCGCGGCGCAGCTCGAGGACGCCATCGAGCACACCGACGGCATTCCCGGCTGACACCCCGACTGACACCCCGGCGGCGCCGGACCATCGCGCTGCCCGAGGACGGGCCCGCAGCGACTGACGTCGCGCGCTGAGCGACGTCAGTCGTCGTCGGCCGAGCCGCCAACCACTGCATACAGGTCGCCCCCGCCGGTCACGGCGTACACGACCCCATCGGGGCCCTGGCCGAAGCTCGTGATCCGCTCGACTCCGGGGCTGCGGCGCACCTCGCCGAGCTCGGGCACGGCCCCGGCATCGGCGATCGGGGCCCAGCCCAGCCAGTCGGCACACCAGTCCGCGAAGACGTAGAGCCCGCGCAGGCCACGATCGTCGCCCCGGATGACCTCACCGCCAGTGATCGAGCAGCCCTCGGGATGGCGATAGGTGTAGGCCGGGCCGATGCGCTCCCCGGGCCCGAAGCCGGGATCCTCCCGGAACGGGACATCGCCCTCCCGCACCGCCCACTCGAGGTTGGGCGGATCCCCTGCCGGGCGCTCGGCGTACTGCTCGCCGGTGAGGGTCGTGACCTCCTCGACGGCGTTCTGGCCGACGTCCGCGACCAGCAGCAGGTCGGTCGCGGGATCGAAGGCGTATCGCCACGGGTTGCGCAGGCCGGTCATCAGCACCTCCGGGGCGCCGTCGCCGCCCGCGGCGTAGGGGTTGCCGGGCGGGATCCCGTAGGCGCGGGTGCCGTCGCCGGTGGCCGTGACGTCGATGCGGAGCATCTTGCCGAGCAGGTCGGCGGGATCCTGGGCGCGGTTGCCGGGGTCGCCCGCAGAGCCGCCGTCACCGGTACCGACATACAGCAGGTCGTCCGGGCCGAAGGCGAGGTGTCCGCCGTTGTGGTTCGAGAACGGCTGGGGGATGCGCAGCAGCACCTGCTCGGTCGCCGGGTCGGGCATGCCGCCAGCCAGCTGCATGCGGGAGACGATGCTGTCGCCGGACGTGTCGGTATAGCTGAGGTAGGCAGCGGTCGTGCCGCCCGGGGCAGGGCCCGTGATGGCCTGCAGCAGCCCCTGCTCCCCGGCACGGGAGCCGACGCGGTCGCGCAGGTTGAGCTCGACCGGGGCACGGCCGGGGTCCTGCGGGTCCAGCTCCAGCAACACGCCGCTGCGGTCGGCCAGCCAGAGGCGGCCCTCGCGGGCAGCGGGGCCGACGGCGACGAGCTCGCCGAGGTCGGATGCGATCCGCTGCAGCGCCGGCGTGACCGGACGCTGCGGCAGCTCCCCGATGGGGCTCCCGTCCCGGTCGAGCTCAACGGGGCTGGCGGGGCCGGCTCCGTCCCCCTCGTCCGGCGCGAGCGGGCCACAGCCGGAAGCCATCGCCATGGCCGAGGCCAGCAGCAGGGGCAGCACGATGCGGTGGCGGTGGCGATGGCGGATGGTCATCGGACCCCTCCCGGGTCGGTCGTGTCGCTGGAAGGCCCGGCTCCCTGCTCGAGGCAGCCGTCGTCGAAGAGCGCCCGGGCCTCGCCACGCAGTGATGCGTCGGCGCCACGCTCGATGACCTCGGGCAGCAGCGAGCGCCACTCCGCGGTTCCGCGGCGCAGGGAGAGGCGGGCGAGCGAGAGACGGGCGAAGCCGTGGGAGGGCTGGCGACCGAGCAGCTCGCGGCAGGCTGGCTCGGCACGCTCGTCCCCGAAGGCAGCCCAGAGCCGCACGGCCAGCTCGGCAGCCTCCTCGTCGTCGAGGGACCGCAGGGCCGACTGGGCCTCGAGGTCACGGGCACGCTCGGCATGCGCGAGCAGGTCGCGGCGGCTCTCGGACCACTCGTCGGCGATGCCGTCCTCCCAGCGGACGTCGAGCATCGCGGCGATGCGGGGCTGCACCTGCCCGAGCAGCTCCGCGGCAGCGGGCAGGGAGACGGGTGCCACCAGCGCCGCGACGTGATGGCTGATGACCTCGTCCGGGTCGCCCTGCTCGCCGAGCTCGTGGACGCGGTCGAGCATGGCAGGGTAGTCGGCACCCTCGGGCACGGGACGGGCCAGCTCGCGCCGCAGCGTGCGCCGGGCAGCTTCGGGATCGAGCCGGGCAGCGACCCACTCGGGCACGAGCACGGCGTAGAGGTTGCGCGGGGGGCGATCCTGCTCGGCCGGCCACCAGTGGACCTCGGCCCACAGCTCGTCGAAGCGCTCGCTGCGCAGGATCACCGCCAGCAGGGCATCGACGGCGACGTGCGGGCCGGCGAGCGCCTGGTCGACGCGGTCGGCGTAGCGTTCGTGCTCGACGGCGAGATAGCCGGTGCGGGCTGCCAGCCGCGGCGCGTACCAGTCGGCGATGCGGGCGAGCAGCCACCCCGTGCCACCGGGCGTGGCCGCCGCATGGTGGATGGCGTCCCAGAGGTGGCGGGCATGCTCGACGCGCCGGTCGAGCCCCGAGCGGCCGCCGGCGAGGTGGGCGACCTCGTGTGTCACCACTGCCCGCACCTGCGGGGTGGTCAGGGCCTGGAGCAGGGGCAGGCCCAGCACCAGCACGATGCGCGGGCGGGCGATGGGGATGCGGCTGGGGACGGCGACCATCCCGGCGTTGAACTCCTCGTCGATGACGATGGCGTCGACGCCATGGGCTCCGGTGCTGGCGACGACCTCGTCGATCAGCGTGTCGAGTCCCGGCGCCTCGCCACGCTCGAGGCGGTAGCCCGCGGGCAGGTGGGAGGGTGCGACGACCGCTGCTGCAGCAGCGATGGTGGCGATCACGGCACCGAGCGCCAGGACGGGGTTGCCGGCGAGCACCGCGAGCACGGCTCCGATGCCTGCCAGCACCGGGACGAGCAGGGGCAGGGCGCGCCCCAGCAGCAGCCACGCACGCAGCTCGATGCGGAAGCGCCGCGGCTGGGTACGGGCGCGCTCGGCGCTGCGCTCGGCCAGCTGCTGGAGGCGATCACTCACGGGCGGCAGGCTATCGCGCCGCGGGCGGCGGCGGGAGGTGTTCGGATCCGGTGAGGATTGCCGGCCGCAGCACGGGGCGCCGGCGGCGGCGGGGTCGTGACTGGTGGGACGGGTAGCGAAGGAGGCCAGCATGGCATCACGACGGGGATGGGTGGCGGGGACGGCGCCGGGTCGACACCAGGTGGGCGGGTACGAGCGTCCGCGCCCCGGGGCGGGCCGGGGCGGGCCG
>SKUG01000218.1 GCA_007122215.1 Thermoleophilia bacterium
TCCACGACCGCTCGGCCGACACGGCGATCATCGCCGTCCAGGGCCCGCAGGCACCCGGCGTGCTGGCCGACCTCGGGCTCGACATCGGGGGCGTGCCACCCTTCCGGCACGGGACGGGTGCTGTCGTGGGTGCAGGGCTGCACTGGGCCACCACGGGCTACACCGGCGAGCGCGGTGCGGAGCTGCTGATCCCGGTGGCTGATGCGCCTGCCGTCTGGGACGCGTTGACCGCGCATGGGGCCACCACGCCATGCGGGCTCGGGGCCCGGGACACGCTGCGGCTCGAGGCCTGCTACCCGCTGCACGGCAGCGACATCGATCCCTCCACCAGTGCCGTCGGGGCCGGGCTGGGCTGGACGCTCGGGTGGGGCACGGGGTTCGCCGGTGAGGAGGCCCTGGCTGCCGAGCGGGCAGCCGGCCCGGCGCGCCACCTCGCTCCCCTGCGGGTCGTGGAGCGGGGCATTCCCCGCGCAGGCTGTCCCGTGCTCGGTCCGGACGGCACCTCGATCGGGCAGGTCAGCAGCGGGACCATGTCACCGACGCTCGGGGGCGGCATCGCGCTGGCCTGGATCGATGCGCGGTTTGGACCGGGCAGCGAGGTGGGCATCGACATCCGGGGGCGCATCGTGGCGACCGAGGTTGCCGAGCGCCCGCTCTACCGGCATGATTGACCAGCCACGCCCGCGGGCGCGGGAGACCAGCACCAGGGAGTCGAGATGAGCGTTGACGGGGACCATCCGGAAGGCCTGCTCTACCACGAGGAGCACGACTGGGTGCTGCTCGATGGCGACACCGCGCTCTTCGGCGTCACCTGGCATGCCCAGGATGCGCTCGGGGACCTCGTCCACTTCGACCCGCCAGACGTCGGCGACACGGTGATCGCCAACGAGTCGTACGGGGAGCTGGAGTCGGTCAAGGCCGTCAGCGACGTGATCGCCCCGATGGACGGCGTGGTGCTCGAGGTCAACGGCGAGGTCGCCGAGAACCCCGAGCTGATCAACGACGACCCGTACGCGGCCTGGCTGATCAGGGTTCGCCTCGGAGAGCCGTCCCAGGCCGATGGGCTGATGTCGGCCGACGAGTACGCACGGATGCTCGACGACGCCGGCTAGGAGCTGCACGCTCGGGCCGGCTCGTTACCGACGCAGCGCTCGCGTTGGGGCTACGTCCTGCTGGTAGCCTTCCGGCATGGCTTACACATCGCACACGCCCGATGACGTCGGGGCTATGCTCGAGGCCATCGGCGTCGAGACCGTGGCCGACCTCTTCTCCGACCTGCCCGACGAGCTCCGCTTCGACGGCCGGCTCTCCTTGCCCGACGGGCTCTCCGAGCTCGAGCTCGCGGAGTGGTTTGACGAGCGCGCTGCGCGCAACGTCGACGCCTCCCGTCGGCTCTCGTTCGTCGGCCACGGGGCCTACGACCACTACGTGCCGGCAGTCGTGCAGGCCATCACCTCCCGCAGCGAGTACGCCACCGCCTACACCCCCTACCAGCCCGAGGTCAGCCAGGGGACGCTGCAGGCGATCTTCGAGTTCCAGACTGCCATCAGCGAGCTGGCCGGACTCCCGGTTGCCAACGCATCGCTCTATGACGGTGCAACCGCCACGGCCGAGGCGATGTACCTCGCCCAGCAGGTCGGCGGTGGCACCCGCGTGCTGGTGTCCTCAACGGTCAACGCCAACGTGCGGCAGGTGCTGCAGACCTACGCGTGGGCCTACGACCTCACGCTCGAGGAGGTCCCGCCGGGTGCGGACGGTCGCACCGACGCAGCCGCGCTCGAGGAGCTGCTCGCCGCCGACGTGGCCTGCGTGGTGCTCCAGCACCCCAACGCCCTCGGGCTGCTGGAGGACGCACCGGCCATGTGCAGCGCCATCGCCGCTGCCGGATCCATCCCGGTGGTGCACGCCGACCCGCTCTCGCTGGGCGTCCTGGAGGCACCCGGCAGCTATGGCGCGGGGATCGTGGTGGGCTCGGGACAGCCGCTCGGGTGCGGGCTCCACTTCGGCGGGCCGGCCTTCGGCTTCTTCGCGGCCGATCGGCGGTTCATCCGGCGGATGCCGGGGAGGATCGTCGGCCAGAGCCGGGACGCGCGCGGCGCACGTGCCTACACCCTCACCCTGCAGACGCGCGAGCAGCACATCCGTCGCGAGAAGGCGACCTCGAACATCTGCACCAACCAGGCGCTCAACGCGCTGGCCGGCATCGTCTACCTGGGCTGGCTCGGCCCGGCTGGCCTGCAGGAGCTCGGCGCGGGGCTGCTGGACCGGGCAGCGCTCCTTGCGCAGCAGGTGGGTCAGGTCGATGGCTTCGAGGTCGCATTCGATGGCCCGTGGTTCCGGGAGGTTCCCATCCGCTGTCCGCGGGATCCGCGTGAGCTGGTCGACCGCTGCCGGGAGCAGGGGATCGATCCGGGCGTGTGGATCGGCGATGGTTCCTATCCGGGCGTGGGCGACGACGTCCTGCTCGTTGCGGTGACCGAGCGCCACTCGCGCGCGGACATCGAGCGGCTGGCAGCAGCACTCGAGGAGGCAGCATCATGACCGGGGCACAGGGATTCGACGCCACCACGATCTTCGAGCGCTCGCGCCCCGGGCGCCGGGCAGCGGTCCTCCCGGGAGGCAATGTTCCGGGGGGTGCGCTGGACCAGGTTCCCGGCGGGCTGCGGCGCTCCACCGCACCGCGGTTGCCGGAGGTCTCCGAGCCGACCCTGGTGCGGCACTACACCGCGCTCTCCCAGTCCAACCACTGCATCGACACGGGCTTCTACCCGCTCGGCTCGTGCACGATGAAGTACAACCCGAAGGTGCATGAGCAGCTGGCGTCCCATCCGGGCTTCTCGCGGCTGCATCCGCTCCAGGCCGCCGCAGACACGCAAGGAACGCTCGAGGTGCTCTGGCTCCTGCAGGAGTACCTGGCAGAGCTCAGCGGGCTCCATGCCACGAGCCTCGTCCCGGCTGCGGGGGCGCACGGAGAGTTCACGGGCCTGCTGGTGATGCGGGCGTGGCACGAGCGGCGGCTCGCTGCAGGTGAGATCGAGGCGATGCCCACGCACGTGCTGATCCCGGACACCGCGCACGGCACCAACCCCGCGAGTGTGACCATGGCGGGATTCCGTGCGCTGTCGATCCCCACCGACGAGGACGGGGGCATGCAGGTCGAGGCGCTGCGGCAGGCCATCGACGACCATGCGGTGGTGGGCCTGATGCTGACCAACCCCAACACCCTCGGGGTCTTCGACCGCAACATCACGACGATCGCCGACATGGTCCACGAGGCGGGCGGGCTCCTCTACTACGACGGCGCCAACTTCAACGCCATCATGGGCAAGGCCCGCCCGGGCGACATGGGGTTCGACATCGTCCACTTCAACGTCCACAAGTCGTTCTCCACCCCGCACGGGGGTGGCGGGCCAGGCGGCGGGCCCGTGGCCGTGCGGGACTTCCTCGCGCCGCTGCTGCCCGTGCCGATCGTCGAGCGCGACGGTGACGGCTGGAAGCTCGTCCGGGAGCGGGAGGGCAGCATTGGTCCGATCAACATGTTCCAGGGGAACGTCGGGGTGATGGTGCGGGCGCTGGCCTACCTGCTGCGCCATGGCGCAGCAGGGCTGGAGGAGGCCAGCGAGCGGGCGGTCCTCAACGCGAACTACCTGCGCGTACGCCTGCGGGACGCCTTTGGGATGCCGTTCGACCGGACCTGCGCCCACGAGTTCGTGCTCTCGGCCCTGCGCTGGCGCAAGTCGCACCGGGTCCGTGCGCTGGACATCGCCAAGCGGCTGATGGACTTCGGGTTCCACCCCCCGACGATCTACTTCCCGCTGCTGGTGGAGGAGGCGCTCA
>SKUG01000177.1 GCA_007122215.1 Thermoleophilia bacterium
GCGGGTCCGAACGTGCTGGCCGTGCGCGAGCTGCCGCAGGAGGACCCGCTCGCCGCCACGGCGCCGCGCGCTGGCGCGCCGGTCGAGCAGCCCGCACCGGCAGCGGCCCGTCCGGCCCCTGTCGACGAGGATGGCTGGACGGCCTGAGCGGGCTCGGCCAACGGCCCCGGGCAGCGATTTCGGCACGCCCGCCGCTCCTTGCTAGAATGACCCGCACATGTCCATGCCCCAGTGGTGCCGGGCATGCGCTGCGGCATCGTCTAATGGTAGGACGCCTGACTCTGGATCAGGTAGTCTAGGTTCGAATCCTAGTCCCGCAACCTCACGGGTCGAGCGTCCACTCGATCGCTCCCCGTCCCGCGGACTCCAGCAGCTGGTTGGTCGCCGAGAAGTGGCGACAGCCGAAGAACCCGTTCCGTGCCGAGTGCGGCGAGGGGTGTGCGGCCTCGAGGACGAAGTGCCGGCTCGCGTCGACCTGCTCCCCACGCGCCTGGGCGTTGCGTCCCCAGAGCAGGAACACGATCGGGTCCTCACGCGCCGAGAGCGTCCGCAGCACGGCGTCGGTGAAGCGCTCCCAGCCCCTGCCGTGGTGGGAGCCCGGCTGGCCCTCCTCCACGGTCAGGGTCGCGTTCAGCAGCAGCACGCCCTGGCGCGCCCAGCCGCTGAGGTCTCCGTGGGATGCCGGCGCGATGCCGAGGTCGTCGTGCAGCTCCCGGTAGACGTTGACGAGCGACGGCGGGATGCGGATCCCCCGCGGCACCGCGAAGCTGAGCCCGCAGGCCTGGCCGTGGCCATGGTAGGGGTCCTGGCCCATGATCACCACGCGCACTGCGCCGATCGGGGCGGCGTCGAACGCTGCGAAGATCCTGTCGGGCGGGGGGAAGATCGTGGCGCCTGCCGCCCGGCGCGCGCGCAGGAACCCCGAGAGCTCGGCCATGTAGGGCGCTGCGAACTCGTCGGCCAGCGCCTCGGCCCACGACGCCTCGATGCGTGGGCTGCGCCGGGGCGGGGGGTCGGCCGCGGCGGCCATCAGCTGCCGCGTTCGAGGTCGGGCACCACGTACTCGCGCGGGTCGAGGCCGCCCATCTGGCAGACCTGCTCGATCCGCCGGCGCAGCGGCGGGTGGGTGTCGAACATCCCGGCCAGGCTGGATCGCAGGCCGCGGTGGTCGCGCAGCGGGTTCTGGATGTACATCGGTGCGGTGGCCTTGGTGGCGTTGCGCAGGGGCTGCAGGTCCCGCCCGAGCTTGGCCAGCGCGCTGGCCAGGGCCCCGGCATCCCCGGTGATCTCCACGGCCGTCGCATCGGCGAGGAACTCGCGACGCCGGGAGATCGTCATCTGCATCACCGCCGCCGCGATCGGGGCGAGCACCATCAGCACGATGGCCACGATCACCATCGCCGGGTGCCCGCCCTGCCGGTTGGAGCGCCCACCCCAGATCATCGAGCGCAGGAGCATGTCGGAGACCAGCGCGACGATGCCAACCAGGATCGCAGCGATGGTCATCAGGCGCACGTCGCGGTTGCGCACGTGGGCCATCTCGTGCGCCATGACCGCCTCGAGCTCACGGTCGTCCATCATCTCCAGCAGGCCCGTGGTGGCCGCGACGTAGGCATGCTGGAGGTCGCGCCCTGCCGCGAACGCGTTCGGGGCGGAATCGTGGATGACGTAGACGTCGGGCGTGCGGTCGAGGCCGGCCCCGATGGCCGTCACCTCCACGGCACGATGCAGGCGCGGGGCCTGCTCGCGCGTGACGGGCTCGGCCCCGGCTGCCGCGGCGACCATGCTCCCCGAGGCAAACCAGGAGATGAGCGCGTAGCCGATGGCGAAGATCCCGACGAAGCCGAGCAGGCCGGGGTCGTAGGTGGCTGCGGCCACCATGCCCACCGCGGCCATCAGCACCCCGAAGCCTGCGAACAGCAGGAAGGTCCGGAGGTTGTTGGAGCGGATCTGCTCGTTGAGGGTCATCTGCCGCCGCTGCCCCCGGCATCGAAGCCCACCGCCACGACGCCCCGCTCGCCATCGTCCTCGATCCGGTAGAACGGCCGGGGGCTGAAGCCGAAGGAGCCGGCAACCAGCGAGTCCGGGAAGGACTGCTGGCGCGAGTTGAAGCGCTGCACCACGGCGTTGTAGAAGCGTCGGGCGGCGGCGATCCGGTCCTCGGTGGCCACGAGCTCCTCCTGGAGCTGGCGGAAGTTGGCGTCGGCCTTGAGGTCCGGGTAGGCCTCGGCGAGGCCGAAGATCCCGCCCAGGGCCTGGCGCATCATCCCGTCGGCCCCGGCGATGGCGTCGATGCCCGTGGCCGACACCGCCCGGGTGCGCGCCTCGGTCACCCGCTCGAAGGTCTGCGACTCGTGTGCGGCGTAGCCCTTGACGGTCTCGACGAGGTTGGGCACGAGGTCGGCGCGGCGCTTGAGCTGCACCTCGATCCCCGAGAAGCCCTGGTCGCACTCGTTGCGCAGCCGCACCAGCCGGTTGAAGGTGACGATGGCCCACAGCGCGACCAGCCCGGCCACGCCCACGATGATCCAGACGGCGTCCATGCCCGCATCCTACCCGGGCCCCTGCCGGCCCCGGGAGTCGCGCGCGGGCGACCGGGCTGTTGCGACACGCCCTGGCCCAGCAGGTCCGTCAGGAGACCACGGCACCCACCGCAGCCTCGCCGGCCTTGCGGCCGGCGAAGGCCCCGATCGCACCGCCGATGCCGCCCACCACGAGGCCCGTGATGGTGCCGGCACCCGGCACGACGCTGCCGACGGCAGCCCCCGCAAGCGCAGCGCCACCGATGGCTCCGAGGATCCCGCCGACGCCACCGCCAACGGCCTTCTTGGTCTCCGTCCCGAACTCGCCCTCTGCCCTGTAGACCTGGTGCACGTTGTAGCCCTCGAACGCTGCCATGAGGGCGGGTCCTGCCCACCTGGCAACGGTGGACGCGGTGCCGCTGGCAGCGGACGAGCTGCCGGTGCCGGCTGCCGACCTGCCGACGCTGCGCGCGACGTCGTCGCCGAGGTCCAGGGCCAGCTGCGTGGCCTGTGCCGTTGACGCACCCGTCGTGGCCCGCGTTGCTGCGGCCGCAGTGCCGCTGCCCGTTCGCCGCGCTGCCCAGTTGACGATTCGTGCGATCCCGCCTTCGGTAGCCCGCACGTTGGTGATCTCCGATGGCAGTGAGCGGAAGACGCCGGGCAGGGTACCGGGAACCGAGCCAATGCGGGCCAGCAGGCCCTGTCCGGAACCGGTCGTGCCGGCAGCCAGGCCCCTCGCTGCACGGAATGCGTTGGTGCCCCAGATCGATGCGTCCATGAGCGCCCGGCCCTGGCCTGACTCCATGAACTCCATCACCTGCAGCTGGACCTTCACGGCTGTCGGGAGCGCCTCGAGCTCCGCGTCCCGGGACTGGCGGAGCTGCTCCCCGAATGCCGCCCGCTGGTCGTCGTCGAGCTCCATCTGGAAGCGATAGTGCTCCTCGATCAGCTGCAGGTGGGACTCCCCGAAGTTGTTGTCACGGATGTCACCGATCTCGAAGATCGTGAGCGGGTGCAACTCGCCGTCCGGGCCGACCTGGCGCAGCTCCCGGAAGCGCTGCTGCCACTCGTCGCTCCAGGCAGGCTCGGCGCTGAAGCCCGAGAGGACCTCGTATGCCTCCTCCAGCTCGCCCTCGGAGACTGCCCCGAGACGGATCTCCTCGATCTCCTCCGCGGTGAGCGGACGAACGCCGGACCCGTCCTCGCTGATGGTCACCACGGACTCGAATCGCTCCTGCCAGGCATCGGACCAGCCGTTGGAGCCGGCCTGCCCCCA
>SKUG01000221.1 GCA_007122215.1 Thermoleophilia bacterium
CGCTCCCGATCCCCAGGCCAGCGAGTTCTGTGGCGGTGCAGTGGCTATCGGCGACGTCTCGGGCAACGGGCTTGGCGATGTCGTGGTCGGGTGCCGCGGCACCGATCCGGGTGGTGCAGCCGACGCGGGCTCGGTGCTCGTCTACGAGCGGCTGGCAGACAACTCGGGGTTCGCTCCCGCCCAGCGCCTGGTCCGCTCGACGCCCGAGGCGTTCGACGGCTGTGGCACCTCCGTGGCGGTGGGTGACATCACCGGCAACGGCAGGGATGACGTCGTCACTGGATGCGAGGCGTCGAGCCCGGGGGGCGTTCCCAGCGCGGGCATCGTCGCTGCCTTCACCCGGAACGCCGCCAACACCGGTTTCGATGCGGGGGTGGACCTCGTGGCCGCGGTTCCAGGCACCTTCGAGACCTGTGGGCACTCCGTGGCGATCGGTGACCTCACCGGGGATGGTAGGGGCGAGGTCGCCACCGGCTGCTACTTTGCGGAGGTCGGCGCCTTCATGGGCGCGGGGCGGGTCGTCATCCACCGGCGCAACCCTGCCAACACCGGGTTCGGCGCGTCGGTCTCGGTCACCGATCCCGGCTGGGAGACCTTCGCGCTGTGTGGGACCGACGTTGCCATCGCCGACCTCGATCGCTCCGGGCAGGCCGTCCTGCTGGTGGGCTGCAGCGGAGCCGAGGTCGGGTCGGCCAGCCAGTCCGGTCGGGTTGAGGTCCTGCTGGCCGACGCCAGCCTCGGCTTCAGCCGCGTCGCCGAGCTTGCCAGCCGCGCGCCCGAGGTGTTCGCGCAGTGTGCGACCAGCATTGCCACGGGTGACACCACGGGCGATGGCCGCCTCGACGTTGCCAGCGGCTGCGTCGCCGGCACGGGAGGCGCCGTGGTGAACGCGGGATCGGTCGACGTCTTCGCATGGCACCGATCGGTCACGATCGCGCCGCCGGCTGCGGCGCCGGCCGCGTCCTGCGGTGCCGCGACGGTCGCCATCGACCGGGGCCGTGACGGCAGCTCCGACGTCGCGGTTGGGTGCCCCGCGGACGAGCCGAGCCCCGGGGTGGCTGCAGGGCGGGTTCACGTCCAGCTCCGCGCTGCCGACAACCGCGACTGGGATGCCTCCACGAACGTTGCGCTGGCACCGATTGCCGAGGATGGGGCCCGGTGCGGGGCTGCACTCGCCGTCGGGGACCTGCGAGGGCAGGGCGTCGACGACCTCGTCGTGGGCTGTCCGGGTGTCGATGGCGATGCGGGGCGTGTCAGCGTCCACCTGTCTGCGGGCAGCGGCGCGGGAGACTTCGCCCCCGGCATCCTGCTCGCACATCCGGCACCCACCGCCGGCGACCAGTGCGGCACCTCCGTGGCGGTCGGTGACGTCAGCGGCGATGGCGCCGCGGACGTCGTGGTCGGGTGTCCCGGCGCATCTGCAGGGGCCGGGGCGGTCGTGGTGTTTCGGTCGGACGGCGTTGGCGGATTCCATGACGGTACTGTCGTTACGGCCGCCAGCCCGCAGCCGGGGGAGGCCTGTGGAACGGCCGTGGCCGTTGCCGACCTGAACGCCGATCGGCGGGCCGACATCGTCGTGGGCTGCCCCGGCGCGGACCCCGGTGGCGCCCCCGGTGCCGGGCGCGTCCACGTGGTGCTGCGAGCTGCATCCAACGCGGGCTTCGACCTTCCCGTCGCGTACGCTGCCCCCGGCGCCGCTGCCGGTGACGCATGTGGTGCCTCGATTGCCACCGGCGACATCACCGGCACCGCCCGCGGGGACGTGCTGGTGGGGTGTCCGGGCGCGGGCGGGACCGAGGGGAGGGCACACGCATGGACGTCGTCTGCGACGGGCGCCCTGTCCGGCCCCGTGGTCCTTGCTGGCCCTGCGCCTGCGCCGGGGGATGCCTGCGGGACCTCGGTGCTGCTGGCCGACCTCAACGGCGACCGCCGGGCCGATGCCGTGCTGGGCTGTCCGGGTCGCGACCCGGGCGCCGGTGCAGGCGCCGGCGGGTTCCTCGTGGCGCTGCGCAACGCCGCCAACACCGGCTTCGATCCGGCCACTGCCCACTCCCTCGGGGAGCTCGCTGCTGCCGGTGAGTCGTGTGGATCGACCCTGGCCGCTGCCGATGGCAACGGCGATGGCCGGACCGACATCCTCGCGGGATGTCCTGAGCGCGGCGCGAGCGGTGAGGTTGCGGGTGTCCACAACCTCTCCCAGGGCCGCTACGGGGATGGGGCGACCATCGTCACGGGGCCGCTCAACCGCACGGCAGGACCGATCGGCCGGATCGGCGTGTCGTGGGCCGCCCGGCTCGGGGGCCGCGAGGTCCAGGTGGCTGCCTCGAGCGACGGCGGTGCCACCTGGCGAACGGTCGCAAGCGGCGGCAGCGTGATGACGCCCGAGTGGGGCTCCGACCTGCGCCTGCGGGTACGCTTCCTCGGCGGACCGCCACAGGTCGCCCCGCAGGTCACCGACCTCGTGGTCAGGTACGACACCCCGATCTACCCGGACGTGCGCCCGCCGGTGATCATCCCGCTCGACACGCACCAGAAGTTCTTCACCGGTCGTCGAACCCACATGCGCTTCCTCGTCGAGGACCGCGGGCCGGGCACGGTCTCGGGCATCCGTACGGTTCGGGCGTTCTACCAGGGCCGCCGCATTCCCTACTCCGCACGGCGTGGTGTGAACACCTCGCGCCTGCCGGAGGGACGTGGCGTGCTGCGGATCGTTGCCATCGACCGTGCCGGGAACCGCACGCAGCGCCAGTTCCGCCTGCAGATCGACCGGACGGCGCCGCGCATCCGTGGGCCGCGCGTCAAGCACACCATCGGTGGCTTTGCGGCCTTCGACTTCGTCGACAACGTCAGCGGGTCCCGTTTCGCCCGCAAGCGGGTCTGGGTCAACCGGCCGGGCCGTAACGTCCACATGATCCCGATCTCCGACCGGGCGGGCAACCGTGCACGACGCGGCGCGGTGACCTACCGACACATCTCCCTGTCACAGCCGTGGTACAACCGGGGATTCCGGTTCCGGGGGGGCGGGCGAACCTTCGAGGCCACACAGGCCAACCTCGACTTCGTCTTCGGGTTTCGATACGCGGCGCCACCCTGGTACGACACCAGCTACATGACCGGAGCCTTCATGCGGGAGGTCCAGTGGCGGCTCGCCTACCTCGGCTACCTGCCGCCGATGCATCGTCGCCACGGCCGCTGGGACATGGCAACCATCAACGCCCTCAAGGCCTTCCAGGCAGACAACGGGATCCCTGCGATCGCCACCGTGGGTCCACAGACACGCCAGGCGCTGGACGCCCACATCTGGCGTCGCATCGGCCGGAACGTCTGAGCGATTCGCGCTCCGCGCGTCGTCATCCCGGCTCCGTGGGTGCTACTCCTCGGAGGCCTCGTCTCCGTCGCCGGAGGCAGCCTCGTCGCCACCGTCGTCAGGTGTGCTGTCGTCCTCGCCGTCGTCGGCAGCGTCAGCCTCGCCTGCATCAGCGTCATCGGTGGAATCTCCTGCTCCGTCAGCGTCGGCACCGTCAGCGTCGGCACCGTCAGCGTCGGCGCCCTCAGCATCGGCGGCGCCCGCTGCCTCCCCTGCGTCGGCTCCCTCGGCTCCCTCGGCCTCCTCGGCCTCCTCGGCTGCACCCTCGGGATCGATCATGTCGGTGGCCCGTCGCGCGTCATCTGCGGCCTGCAGGAGCCGGTCCCGGTCCTCGACGCTCAGCTTGCCATCCGCCAGGACGTCCTCGAGCACGGCGCGCTGCGCATCATCGGCGGCAGCGAAGATGGCGGCCCGCTCCTCCTCGCTGA
>SKUG01000047.1 GCA_007122215.1 Thermoleophilia bacterium
AACCGCCGGCTCAACGCGGCACTGGCGACGGTGCTGTCCACGCGCGTGTCGGGCGGCCCGATCGACCCCCTGGTCTTCGAGCGCCTGCACCAGCGCTGGAACGCGTACATCCGGATGTGATCCCGAAGCACCGCACGCGCATCGCCCTGCTGGGCCGGAGCTGCGTGCAAGATCGGTAGCCGCGCGTCCTGGCGCTACGCGGTATCCCCTGTGCCCACCCGGCCGATGCGCAGGATCAGCGACGTCACGAGCGCTGCCACGAGCACGGCACTGCCGATCCCCAGCAGCTGCCCGGCGTCCAGCGCCGCGGCGACCAGCCCACCAACGAAGGCACCGCTGATGCCGGCCGCGATGGTGGGCAGCATGCCGAGCCCGTCCGACCCGGGCACGAGCAGGCGTCCGAGCCCGCCGATGATCAGGCCAACCAGCCCGTAGGCCGCGAGCAGCCAGGTGAAGCCCAGGATCCCCCACAGGCCCGCGAAGGTCGCGACCATCACGACGATCATGATCCACGCGACTGCCTTCATCCCATCACCTCCAGATGGTGCCGTGGGCGCGAGTCCCCGGCGTCATCTTCCAGCCGGGCCGGCTCCCTCGTCACCGGATCGCATCACGACGATGGCGACGGCCACGGCTGCGATCAGCACCGACACGACGAATCCGAGCACGCGCCCCAGATCGGCCGTCTCGGCGATGATGCCGCCCGCGACCGAGCCGATCAGCCCGGCGAGCAGGGTCGGCAGGATCCCGATCCCGCTGGTGCCGGCAACCAGCAGGCGTCCCAGCCCGCCGATCACGGCCCCGACCGCGACGTAGGCGATCAGCGGCCATGCGAACCCGATGATGGTCCCCAGGCCGACGATCGCCAGCAGGACGACTCCGAGCAGGATCCAGAACAGTGGCGCCATGTTGCTCAGCTCCCGAAGCTGACCTGGACGTTCTCACGCTCGGTCGGGTCGGTGATCTCGAAGAACTCGCGCTGGGCGAAGTTGAACATCCCGGCGATCACGTTTGCCGGGAAGCTCTGGGTCTTGGTGTTGTAGCTGCGAACGTTGCCGTTGTAGATCCGGCGCGAGGCCTGGATCTTGTCCTCGGTGTCGGCCAGCTGCACCTGCAGCTCGCGGAAGTTCGCGTCTGCCTTGAGGTCCGGGTAGGCCTCGCCGAGCGCAAACAGCTTGCCCAGGGCGCCCGTGAGCATGTTCTCGGCCTGCCCCTGGTCGACGGGATCACCGGCAGCCACCGCGGCTGAGCGTGCCTTGATCACGTTCTCGAGCACGTTCGCCTCGTGTGATGCGTAGCCCTTGACGGTCTCCACGAGGTTGGGGATCAGGTCGTGGCGGCGCTTGAGCTGCACGTCGATGCCGCTCCAGGCCTCGTCCACGTGGTTGCGCAGGCGGATCAGCCCGTTGTAGGTGACGATGACCCAGCCGATCACGAGGACGGCGAGGATCGCGATGATCATCCATGCTTCCATCGGTGCAGGTGCTCCTTGAGGGTGGTGTGCTGCAGTCCAGGGACCAGCCTACCCGCCCGGGTGCCGGCCCACGCCTACTGGTGCTCCTCGAGGTAGCGCTGCAGCACGCGGGCAGCGCGCAGGCAGAGGTCGTCGAGGCGTGCGGCATCGGTGACGTGCCCGCGCTCGAACACCACGAGGTCGTCGCCGCGCTGCTCCCAGGTGGCGCGAAACTCGCGGATCAGCTGGTCGACGAAGGTCGTCGAGAAGAGCTCGTAGAGGGCGATGTCATCCTGGTCGTTGTCGACCCGCAGGGAGTACTCGCTGTTGAACTCCGTGCTGGCGAGGGTGATGCCCCGGTCGTGCGCGAGCCGGTCCTGGAGCCGGCCGAAGGAGATCGACTTCGGGCGCAGGTAGACCCCGACGTAGCGCCGGGCCACCGCTGCCGGAAGGTTGAACTGCACGAGCGTGAAGCGGTAGGTGGACTCGGACTGGTCCTCGCCGCTGCCGCTGGTCTCGGTGTACTGGTAGTGCATCAGGCGGGCCGCTACCCCGCCGATCGTGCCGGAGAGCACGTGCGGGAAGGAGCGGCGGTCGCCCTTCCTGAGCAGGGGAACGTCGGAGGTGTAGCGACCGTTCTTCTCATGGCTGAGCCCGCGCGCGGCCGCGTAGGTGTCCCAGAACGTGGAGGTCGCGCGGTGGAAGAGCACGGCGATGACCACCACCGGCACGAGGATCAGCGCGGCGGCGGTGAGCACGGCCGCCGTCGGGTAGCCGGCCGCCATCAGCACCAGCGGCGCGACGACCTGGCCGGCCACGTAGAGCAGCACCCAGGTCAGCTGGTCGGTGCGGATCGAGCGCAGCCCGGCGCGGAAGATCGCCGCACGGCTGTCGGGTGCCTCGAGCTCGGTGGCATCGGGGAAGACGGACTGCAGCTGGCTGTGGGTGAGGTCGGCCATGGGATCGCTCCGCGAGAGGCTGGTAATGCTGCGGGGGACCTACCCCGGGCGGCCCCGGGCGAACCCGACGGGCCTCGGCAGCAGCGCCCGAGCCACCGGCAGGCTCACGGGCGGGCAGCGGGTTCCTAGCCGTCGGCGAGCTCGCGGGCGCGGGCATCCACCAGCCGCCAGAGCCGCGTCACGGTGAGGTTGTACTCGCGCCGCAGGGCATCGTCCACGCTCAGCCCGCTGCGCATCGCCCCGAGGAAGCGGGCGAGCTGCTCCTGGCCGCCCCGCTCGCGCAGCACCTCGACGGTCACCCAGCCGGCCAGGTAGGCCACGGCGGGGTCCCGGACCTCGCCCAGCGAGCGATCGGTGCTGCGCACGAGGCCCACGTAGCCCACCGTGCCCTCATCGAACGCATCGACCAGCAGCGAGGTGTCGAAGGTCTGGCCGCGTGCCGAGTCGACCCCGAGCTCCTCGGCCATGGCGATGCCCTCACCGAGGATCACCGGGATCGAGCCCAGTGCCGGGAGGGTCACCACGTGGGTGAGCTCGTGCACGACCGTGCCGTCCTGGACGGCCTCGGACCTGCCTGCCAGCTGTGGCCAGAGGATCACCACGTCGCCGTCCTCGTAGGTCCAGGCGGTGGTGTGCCCGCCGGTCGCGCTCGCATCCCGTCCGAGCAGGGGCTCGAGCTGCGCGACGTCATCGATCACGAAGAAGGTGGTGCGTGCAGGCCCGGCGATCGGCTCCCAGCGCTCGCGCAGCCCCGGGGCCGCATCGGCGGCGATCCGTACGAGCTGCCGGAACCGTGCTGCGCTGGCAGCCTCCCCCACCATCGCGATGCTCCCGATCCGCTCGTGTGCAGGCTCGGCGTAGACGAAGAGCCCGCGGCTGGTGCTCGTGGCATCCACCACCACCCAGCTGGCCTCGCTGCGCTGCAGGGTGAGCGTCGCACTGGCCGGCAGGCCGCGGCGCGGCTCGGTTGCCGAGGGCAGCTCAAGCGTGACGCCAACGCCCACCTCGACGGTGCCATCGGCGACCTCCTCCGGGTCGCCTGCCGTGGTCGACAGCCGGCTGGCCGGCAGTCGCCGAAGGTGCGAGCGCAGGCGGTCGATGCGCTGGGCGGCTGCGGCATCGACGGGCTCGGCCCGGGGCTCGGCCACATCGCTGCCGCGGGCCTGGGCGACCAGGAACTGGCGGGCGGTGCGGCGGGCGGTACGCTCGGCCCGGTCAGCCTCAAGCTCGGCGCTGATCAGCTCCTCCCAGCTGCCCACGGCATCGCCCAGGACCTCGAGCGAGGCAGGCGCCGGTGGAGTCGCCGGGCGCGAGGCGGCCCGCTCGGCGCTGCGGGCGATCTCGTAGGCCAGCCACGCACCGCCGGC
>SKUG01000217.1 GCA_007122215.1 Thermoleophilia bacterium
CATCGTGATGTACGAGAACTACGTGGAGCTCGCCGAGCGGCTCGGGGCGACGATCCCGATCTCCGGCCCGGTCAAGGGCAGCTTCTTCAACGCCGGAGCCGAGGCGGTGGAGAACTCGATCAAGGTCGCCAAGTCCGCGACCGGCCGCAGCGCGGTGATCACCTTCGACCGCGCCTTCCACGGCCGCAGCCTGCTGGCGATGACCCTCACCAGCAAGACCCACCCCTACAAGGCGGGATTCGGTCCGATGGCCAGCGAGGTCTACCGCTTCCCCTACCCGAAGGTCGCGGGTGCGGGCTTCGGGATCCCGGCCGACGACGGCAGCGCCGCCTGCGCGCTGGCAGCCCTGCGGGACGGCTTTGCAACGCATGTTCCGGCCGAGTCGGTGGCGGCGATCATCTTCGAGCCCGTCCAGGGCGAGGGCGGCTTCATCGCGCCCCCCCGCGAGTTCGTCGAGGGCCTGCGGGAGATCTGTGACGAGCACGGCATCGTCCTCATCGCCGACGAGGTCCAGTCCGGGATGGGCCGCACCGGCCGGATGTGGGCGATGGAGCACTACGGGGTCGAGCCCGACCTGCTGCTGAGCGCGAAGTCGATCGCGATGGGCATGCCGCTGAGCGCGGTCTTCGGCAAGGCCGACCTGATGGACGCCGTCCCCGACGGCGGGATGGGTGGGACCTACGTCGGCAACCCCGTGGGGATCGCGGCGGCGCTCGCGGTGCTCGACGAGTACGAGGCCGGCCTGCTCGAGCGCGGCGGGCACGTCGGGCAGCGCATGCAGCAGGGGTTCGCGGAGGTGGCCGCCCGGACGGATCGGATCGTCGATGCGCGCGGGGTGGGTCCGATGCTCGCCCTCGAGTTCGGACGGGACGGCTGCCCGGACGGCGAGGCTGCGGCCGCCGTGGTGGCCGAGGCGGCCCAGCGCGGGCTGATCCTGATGCAGGCCGGCATCTGGGGTGAGGTCATCCGCACCCTCGTGCCGCTGGCCATCACCGATGCGCAGCTGGACGAGTCACTCGGCATCCTCGCCGAGGCCGTCGAGGCCGCCCTCGGCTGAGCTGCACCCCTCCAGCGGCTCGAGCCGCGTGACGTGCCACGCCGGGCCGGTCATGAAGATCGAGGCTGCCTCCTCGCCTGGCGAGCCATGGGCCCTCAGGCGTCTGCCGCTCGCGAGCAGCGCACGTGCGGCGGGACCATCCAGCGCCGATCCCGTCAGCCGGATCGATTCCCGGCCTGTCGCATCGTCCTGCTCGGCCAGGAGCGACCAGAAGCCGCCCTCGAGCTCCTCCCACGCAGGGATTCCATCGATCCAGGTCGTCTCGTCCGCGGCGCCCATGCGCCCACCGTACCGGACCGGGAGCAGGGGGCGCTGCTGCAGCAGGTGCGATTTGCACGGAAAGGCCTCAAGGCCCTCCAGCTGCCTGCCGATGCCCATGGCACTTCCAGCGAATCCCGTGACGTGGAGTGCCAGGACACGATGGGTGATTTTCAGGTCAAGAAGATAATCCTTCCCTCGGGTAAGAGCGTCGAGGTGGTCTACTTCCACGCCGACGATGCCTCGATGGGGGCCGAGGAGGATGGCCACGTCGAGCTGGAGGTCTGCCCGGACTGCACCACCGACCTCGTCTACCCGGTCTCCTGGAAGGAGCTCGAGGACGAGATGTGGGAGATCGAGCTGCGCTGCCCGAACTGCGAGTGGTCCGAGCAGGGGGTCTTCCTGCACGCGGATGTCGAGCGCTTCGACGAGGTCCTCAACTCGGGCACCGACCAGCTGATCGACGACCTCGAGCACCTCACCCGCGCGAACATGGAGTCGGAGATCGATCGCTTCGTCTCCGCGCTCGAGTCGGACGGCATCACGCCCTTCGACTTCTGAGCCGACGTGGCTCCGCCTGTCGGTCCACGCGCCCCGCGAAGTCCCGTAGCCCCATCGTGCGGCACCGTGGCAGCCGTCGCTTTGTAGACTGGCAGGCATGGAGGGAGGACGACACGAGCCGCCGCATGCACCGGACGGGATGGATCCGGCCGAAGCCCATGCCAGCGAGCTTCCTGCGTCCCCCCAGGAGCCGCCCTCGACCGCCGGTGCCATCCGTGAGGTCGTGATCACCGTTCTGGCCGCGGTGGCGCTTGCCTTCGTGATCCAGGGGTTCCTCGTGAAGCCCTACCGGATCCCCTCCGGCTCGATGGAGAACACCCTCCGCTGCGGGGACCGCGTGCTGGTCGACCGCCTCTCGCTGCGCTTCAGCGATCCCCAGCGCGGGGACGTGGTCGTCTTCAACCCGCCGGCCTACATCGACCGCGCCACCGGCGAGGTCAACCGTGACGACTACTTCGAGCCCGCATCCGACCGCGCCCTGCACGCCGGTGACGTGCCGCTGGCCGACCAGGAGCCGGCGCGCGTGAACTTCATCAAGCGCATCGTCGGCATGCCCGGTGACCTCGTCGAGATGCGCGGCGGGGAGACCTACGTCAATGGCGAGCCGCTGGACGAGCCCTACCTCAACGCCAACCCCGACCTGGAGCAGTACAGCCCCTGGCAGGTTCCCGAGGGCTCCTACTTCATGATGGGCGACAACCGCACGAACTCGGCAGACAGCCGCGTCTGGGGACCGCTGCGCGAGGACTTCGTGATCGGCAAGGCCTTCTTCATCTACTGGCCACCGGCCAACCTGGGCGGGATCCCCGAGCGTGACCCCGGTGGGCTCGAGCCGGGAGAGGTCGACCCCGCCTGCCTGGGCCGGGACGTCGACCTGATCGGGGCTCCGGGGAGCCTGGAGTGAGCCCGATCGCACCGGAGGAGATGGTCGGCGAGCGGATCGCCGGGCGCTTCGTCGTCGAGCGGCTGATCGGCAGCGGGCCGATCAGCAGCGCCTACCGGGCCGTGGACACGCTCCTCGAGCGACGGGTCACCGTCAAGCTCTTCCACCCCGCCCACCCGGACGATGCCGGGGTGGTCGACTCGCAGCTCTCGCTGGCCTATGCCGTGGCCCGGCTCTCGCACCCCAACATCGTGACGGTGATCGATCGCGGCGAGCACGAGGGGCTGCCGTTCGTCGTGCTCGAGTACGTGCGCGGCGAGAGCTTCGAGGAGCGAATCGAGCGCTACGCCCCCCTCGAGGTGGACGAGGTCGTGGTCGTGGCCGAGGCCGTCGCCGGTGCGCTCGCGCACGCACACGCCCAGGGCATCGTCCACGGCAACGTGCGCCCGCGCAACGTGCTCGTCTCCCTCGAGCGCGAGGTCAAGCTGGTCGACTTCGGTGGCGGCTCGTGGCTCTCGCGGATGGGGTCTGCCGACCCCTACGAGCTGCCGGATGCCACTGCTGGCGATGCGCCCCCGGCGAGTGACGTCGTGCCGCCGGTGATCCCCGAGCATGACATCCACGCGCTCGGGTGCATGGTCTTCGAGGCGCTCACCGCAGAGCAGCCGAAGCCGGACGTCGATGCCGGGTACCTGCAGATGCTGCGGCCTGACATCCCGCCCCGCCTTGCCGAGGTCACGAGCCGGCTGCTGTCGACCGACGATGCCCGCCGGTACGCGTCGATGCATGAGGCGGCCAGCGAGCTTGCGTCCGCACGGCCGCGCCGCACCCGTCGCGCGGGGCCTGCCCGCGAGGTTGCCGCCGCTGCTGCCACGGCCCGAGCCGGCGCCACCGGACCGATGGATGCCGTGCCGGAGGCTGCCGGGACCCAGGTCATCCCCGCTGCTGCAGGCAGCATGGAGGAGGTCATGCCCGCCGCTGCCGCCCGGCGTGCCCGGCGCGATCGCGGCCGCC
>SKUG01000030.1 GCA_007122215.1 Thermoleophilia bacterium
GAAGGACGCGTGGAAGTGGGGATCGGCGGGACGGTAGACGTAGCCGTCGAAGCCCTCCTCCAGCTCCGCGGTGAGTTGCAGTGCCCGCCAGCCGGGAACCCTCCAGCCACAGGCGACCACCCGGCAGCCGGCTCCGACCTGGGCCTCCATGCGCGGCGCCAGCAGGTCATGGAACGCAGGCCCCAGGTGCTCGAGGATCACGTCGACCCCTCCGAGGTCATGGCCGAGCAGGTCGGCCTGGATGACCTCGACCTCGACGCCCGCCTCGGCCGCCCGGGCCTCGCTGGCCTCGACCGCGTGCGGAAGGATCTCCACACCCGTGGCCCGGGCGCCGCGTCGTGCAGCCTCGACGAGGCCCATGCCCTCGCCGCTTCCGAGCTCCAGGTAGGCCTCGCCGGGCGCCAGGCCTGCGGCATCCAGGGCCATGCCCAGCTGGTCCTTCCCCAGCTGCAGCTCCGGGATGTGCGCGCCAAAGCCCACCTCAGCCTCCCCGACCCGGACGTCGATCTGCCAGCCAGATCCTGCTCGCCACGAGCCATGCCGGCTGGCGCCCTGCCAGCAGCGCTGCCACGGTCCGCTCGAGGCGCTCGCCGGCGATGGGACCCTCGTCGTGTCCTGACAGCACGCACTGGACGCGCCGGCTCGGGGCCATCGTGATCCGCTCGACGACACCGAGGGGCTCACCGCCACTGGTCGCGACGATGCTGCCCGCGACTCCCTTCCGCGGGATCAGGCCCGGGTGGATCTCGAGGTCGGCCTGCCGGCACTGGCCCGGTGCGAGGTCGCCACCCAGCAGGTGGGGCGTGAGGAAGGGGGCGATCTCCCCGGTAACCTCGATCCCGACGTCGGGGATGGGAACGTGGGCGGTCAGCCGCGCCACGAGGAAGCCATCGATCTCGGGGTGGACGATTGCGAGCAGGTGTGGCTCGACGAAGCGACCCCACGTGGACCTGTCCCCCGGATGGTAGAGCCAGGCCCGCTCCCCCAGCGGCTGCCCGGGCCAACCGGGGACCGCCCAGTCCACGCAGGCCACCGGGATGTCCGGCGGCAGCTCGCCTGCCAGGACCCGGATCGTCCGCTCGATCGCAGCGGGGTGGTCGGCGACGACGATGGCCCAGGCCCGTGACGGATCATCCACCAGGGCGATCCCGTCCTGTCGGGTGAGGCGATCGCGAGCGGCGTCGGTGAGCCGGCTGCCGAGCACGCAGACCGGGCCACCGGAACCGTCGAGTCCTGCCTGTTCGAGGACCATGCGGACATCGCTGGCATGCAGCGTCCAGTCAACGGCCGCCGTTCCGCGCTGGGGCAGGGCAATCTCGAAGGCGCTGGCACGTGCATCCATCACTGCGGGCCTACCCGTCCCGCGAAGCCGGCGAACGCGACGACGGGCCCCACCTGCTGGTGGGGCCCGCCTCCAAGGGGTGGGCCGTGACGCACCCGTCCGTGAAGGGACGAGGGGACGAGGGAACGCGGACGATGCGCTCACGGCCTCGGTGCTGGCGGTCGATCCGGGCGTCGAGGCGGGTGGGAGCCGCCAGGACGAGGGACGAGGGGACGAGGTGCCCGATCGATCCTGCCTGCACAAGCTATGTGGTGCGCGCCGGGTGTGTGTGGCGCGAACTGCTTGGTACGCCCTGTATGTCGCAGGCCGACCCCGGTTTGTTTCAGCGAATTGCCCAACTCGTGGCCGCCTTTCACGTTTCCCCTGCTCAGGGCGACGTGTGGCCGATCTGCTCGATGCCCGCGGGGTGTCCTGAGTGGACGATACGGCCCGGCTCGGTGAGGCTCGCCAGCGCGATCCGCACCGAGCGGGCACCGGCCGCCACGGCAACTGCGCGGTAGCGGTCGAGCTGCTCGCCGTGGTCGGCCAGTGCGCGGGCATCATCCGCGGGCAGGGTCGTCTTGAAGTCCACGATCGTCCAGGCATCGTCCTCGATGAGCACGAGGTCCATCCGCCCGGCATCGATGCCCTCGTCCCCGCGGGTCACGTACGGGACCTCCGGCCGCGCGCCGGCCGCAACCAGCCCGGCGAGGAACCCGTGGTCGAGCACCTCGGCAAGCATTCGGGCATCGTCCTCGCTGCGCGTGTGCTGCATGAGGAGCCGGTGCCGCTGGCCCCGGGCAGGACGGGTTGCGAACACTGCCTCGACGGCAGCGTGCAGGCGGGTTCCGCGCAGCCGTGCCTCGATCGTCGCGGTTGCCTCCGCAGGTGGCCACTGCAGGTGCCGCGATGCAGGCGCCACCGCTGGCGTCGGGATGACGTCCGGTCCCAGCTCGCGCACGGCGCGCAGGTCCAGGGGGCCTCCTGCCGGGGGAAGAGCTTCGGGGAGGGCGGGCACGTCGGCCGCAGCGATCACGCGCAGGTCCATGGTGCCGCCCAGCACCGGGCGCACCGACCCTGGGGGCGGCATCGCAACGGCGTTGTCCGTCGCGGCCAGCAGCCAGCGGAGGTCGCCGCGGGAGGATGCGCTGCCGGCCTT
Organism: Thermoleophilia bacterium; assembly: GCA_007122215.1. Taxonomy (GTDB): domain Bacteria; phylum Actinomycetota; class Thermoleophilia; order Gaiellales; family SKUG01; genus SKUG01. The sequence continues at coordinate 2,481 of SKUG01000030.1, forward strand.
CGTCCGGGTTGCCGTGCCGGTCATGTGGAGGCTCACCTCGGCCCGGGTCATGCCGACATACAGCAGCCGCTGGCGCTCGGCCTGCTCGGCCTCCTTCTCGAGCTGCAGCGCGGCGGTCCAGCCGTCGCTGGGATCACCGGGCTGGCCATCGTGGCGACGGGGCCGACCGGCCAGGCGCCCGTCGGCCATCGGGAGCACGCGCTGTTGTCGTGAGGCTCCCGGGCTTCCGAGCCCGGCGACGATAACGTGGGGGGCCTCGAGGCCCTTGGCGGCATGGACGGTGAGGATGCGGACGGCATCGCCCTGCTCGTCGGCGAGGTTGGCAGATGGCTCGGTGCCGAACTCCTCCCGCAGCTCGAGCCAGTCGAGCACCTCGTCGAGCCCGTGGCAGTCGTCGTCGACCGCCTCGGCGGCCAGCCGCTCGAGGCGACGGAGGTTGGCAACCGACTGGCGATCCGCGTACCGCCCGAGGCGGACCCGTTCCGCGGCCGTCAGCCCCAGTGCCCGGGACAGGACGCGATGGCCGCCCTGGCGCGCTGCCAGGCCGGCCAGCTCCGAGATCCAGCCAGCGAGCCGCCGCGCTGGCTCGTGCTCCGAGGCAGCCATCCGCTCGCGCAGGTCAGCGGCACCCCGGATCCCACCGTCGGCAGCGACCAGCTCGTGGAGCACGGCAGGTGCAAGGTCGACCCACGGCGATCGTGCGCTGGCCAGCAGGGCATGCAGCTCGTCGGGGCGGGCCACGCAGCGCAGCAGCGCGAGGATGTCCCGCACGCCGGGATCATCGAAGAAGCCACCGGCAGCCTCGACCGTGGGCATCCCCCATGCCTGGATGGCCTGGGCCATGCCACGCATGTGGGTCCGTGCCGGGACCAGCACCATCACGTCCCGGGCAGGGGCGCCGTCGGCGACCATGCTGCCCACGAGCGATGCGACGTGACGCGCCTCGGCCGCGAAGGCGGCGGGCCCGGTGCCCTCGATCACGTGCATCGTGGGCTGCACGTGCGGACGGTCTGGATTCCCGGCGGCAACCGGCTCGTAGCCGCTCCCGAACACCCGGGAGAAGAGCTCGTTCACGCAGTCGAGGACTGCCGGGGACGAGCGGTAGTTGGTGTCGAGCCGGACGACGCGTGAGGCTGCTTCCTGGCGCCCTTCGAAGACCCGCACGTCTGCCCCGCGGAAGCGGTAGATGCTCTGCCAGCGGTCCCCGACCACGAGGGTTCGCTGCGCCCCGAGCGCATCGAGGAGCGCGCACTGCACCTCGTTGGTGTCCTGGAACTC
>SKUG01000180.1 GCA_007122215.1 Thermoleophilia bacterium
GAAGAGGCGCTCGACGCAGCTGACCGGATCGAGCGTCCGGTGGTGGACGGCAGCCAGCAGCTCACCCAGCTGCGGATCCTCGGCCACCTGCTGCTCCAGGAAGCGCTGCGCCCGGCTGCTGGCCAGCGTGAAGATCTCCCGCTCGATCGAGTCCCTGCGCCGGGCCTCGAGCCGCCCCTCGGCAGCCAGGAAGTCGCGGTGCTCCCCGATCACCTCCCAGAGGCGGCCGACGCCCTCGCCGGTCGTCGCCTGGGTCTCCACGATCGGGGGCAGCCACTCCCGCGGACCACCGAGCGTGAGCACCGAGCGGACCTGCTGGCGCAGCGTGCGGGTGGCAGGGTGGTCGGCCTTGTTGATCACGATCACGTCCGGGACCTCCATGATCCCTGCCTTGAGCGCCTGGACGGCATCCCCGGATCCCGGCATCAGCACGAGCACCACCGTGTCTGCCAGGGAGGCGACCTCGATCTCGCTCTGGCCGACCCCCACGGTCTCGATGAACACCTCCTGTCGGCCGCTGGCATCGAGCAGCAGCGCAACCTGGAGCGTGGCCTCGGCCACCCCGCCGAGGTGCCCACGCGTGCCCATCGAGCGGATGAACACACCCGGGTCGAGGAAGTGCTCCGCGAGCCGGATCCTGTCGCCGAGCACGGCCCCGTGGGTGAACGGGCTGGACGGATCCACGCTGACGATGCCCACCTGGGCGTCGGAGCGTGCGCGAAGGTCGCCGACCATGGCTCCGAGCAGGCTTGACTTGCCCACGCCGGGCGGACCCGTGAAACCGGTGAGGTGCGCCGTGCCGGACTCCCGGAACATGGCTGCTGCCACCGCCGCCCCGCGCGGATCCTGGTCCTCGATCCAGGTGATGGCGCGGGCAAGTGCCCGCCGATCCCCGGCACGCAGCCGCGCGACGAGCGCATCGGGCGCCTGCGGCAGGGGGGGTGGTGGCTCGCTGGCCGTCTCCATGCCGCGGACGGTATCACGCGAGCAGGATTCCCAGCACGCGAGCGCCGCTCAAGGTCTCGAGTGGCGCCGCCGATAGCGCGTGCGACATGAACGTCCACGAGCTCATCCTGGCGCCGTTCCAGTCGGGCACCTTTGCCCGGCGACTGCTGCTGCGCTTTGGAATCATCATCTCCATGATGATGCTGGCGGTGGGTGCTGCGTTCGTCAGCTACGACTTCATCGACACGAGCGCGGAGGAGCTCAACGGCTCGATCGAGTCGCTGTCCCACGTCGAGGAGCTCGAGTCCACCCTCTGGGAGCTGCGGCTGGGAGCCCGCGACTACCAGTCTGCCCCCTCCAGCAGCAGGGCTGCCGAGGTCGATGCCGCGCGGCGTCGCGCGACCCGGGCAGCCGACGAGCTGAAGGGACGCTCCGACATCCCCGCGAGCGAGCGAGCCGCATGGGTGCTCATCGGGGAGTCTGCCAGCGAGGCGGTCGACATGCTGGTCGCCGGGGTCGAGGACGGGACCGGCGCCAGTGCGCTGCAGGCCTTCGAGGCGCGCATGACCGGCGAGCTGCTGCCCGCGGCCGAGCAGCGAAAGGCCGAGGTGCGCCGGCGGCTGGAGACCCAGCGCGACCACGTCGCGGCAACGGTCGACCGCAGCCGCAGCGTGATGCTGTGGCTGCTGATCGTGGTGGTGATCGCCTCGATCGTGATGTCCCTGTTCTTCACCCGGCGCCTGATGCGGGGCCTGCGGCAGCTGCGTCGGAGCACGCGGGCCCTGGCACGGGAGGACTTCAACCAGCGCTTCGAGTACGAGGGCAACGACGAGATCGCCGAGGTGGCGCAGGCCTTCAACGACATGGCGTTCCGGCTCGCTGCCAAGGCCGCCGAGAACCGCCAGCTCCAGGACCGGCTCCAGCAGCAGATCCATGACGAGAAGGACAAGGCAACGCTCGATCCCCTCACCCAGCTGCGCAACCGCCGGCACTTCGAGGAGGTCCTGTCGGCCGAGATGGAGCGGGTCACGCGAACGGGCAGCCAGTTCTCGATCGCCATCATCGACCTGGACAACTTCAAGCAGGTCAACGACCGCCACGGCCATGACGAGGGAGATGCGGTCCTCCAGCGCACCGCCCGCACCATCCTGCGGACGCTCCGCCCCTACGACCAGGCCTGCCGGCTGGGTGGGGAGGAGTTCGGGATCATCTTTCCCGAGACGAACTCCCAGGACGCCTCGATCGTGATGGAACGGATCATGGAGAGCATGTCCAACGTGGGCCCGAACGGGACGCGGATGACCTTCTCCGGCGGCATCGCGGTCTTCCCGATGCATGCCGCCACCGCCCACGAGCTCTACAAGCGGGCCGACGAGGCTGCCTACACCTCCAAGCAGGGCGGCAAGGCACAGGTCACCGTGTACTCGCCCCAGGACGTCGGCGCCATGGACTCTGCCGACCGGCGCGAGCAGCAGTCACGGGGCGAGCTCGATCGCGCAGCACGGACCCTCGTGATGATCGTGGACGAGAAGGACCCGATGGCCGGCCACCACTCGCAGCTCACGGCCCGCTACTCTGCCGAGCTCGCGCGCTACCTCGGGCTCGACGAGCAGACGATCAAGCAGGTCCACCTCGCAGGGCTCTTCCACGACATCGGCAAGATCGCGATTCCCGACGACATCCTCACCAAGCCTGGCCGGCTCACCCCCGACCAGTACGCGGAGATGAAGAAGCACTCGGAGTTCGGCTACCTCTTCCTGCGCAGCGGGATGGCCGAGCCGATCCCGACCTGGGTGCGCCACCACCACGAGCACTACGACGGCTCGGGCTACCCGAGCGGCCTGCGGGGGGACCAGATCCCGGTGGGCTCCAGGATCATCCTCGTGGCCGATGCATTCGATGCGATGACCTCGGACCGGGTCTATCGCCGGGCCATGACGCTGCAGCAGGCGATGCAGGAGCTCACCAACCATGCGGGCCGGCAGTTCGACCCGCAGGTGGTGCAGGTGATGCTGCAGATGGCCAGCTACGGGGTGCTGGAGGAGATCCGGGCCGAGTCGGGCCAGCCGTTCGTGAGCGATGCCGGATTCCAGTACGGCAACGCCCGCGCCGACGGCGATGCCTCGTCAGGCTCCCCGTTTGCCGCCTGATCAGGCCGCAGCCAGCACCGATCGCAGCGCAGCCGCGCAGGCAGCCGTCTCCTGCTCGGTGCCGACGGTGATGCGCACGGCATCGGGCATCCCGAAGGGCGCGAGGGGACGGATGATCACGCCCTCGTCCAGCATCCGGTCGTAGAGCTCCTGTCCGTCGCCGTCGAGCCGGACGCAGACGAAGTTGGCCACCGACGGGAAGACCTCGAGCCCGAGGCCCTCGCAGGTGGCCGTCAGCAGCTGCAGGCCGTGGGCGTTGGTGGTGATCCGCTCGCTCACCAGGTGGCGCTCCTCCAGCGTGGCCAGCGCGGCATCCTGGGCGAGGCTGGTGACGTCGAAGGCGTTGCGGACCTTCTCGACGGCATCGACGGCGGCACGCGGCGCGATGGCGTAGCCGATGCGCAGCCCCGCGAGGCCGTAGATCTTCGAGAACGTGCGCAGCACGAGCACGTTCCCCGGGCCGCCGTGGACGTAGTCGCGCACGCCGTCGGGGTAGTCGGGATCCTGCACGTACTCGAAGTAGGCCTCGTCGAGCACGCACAGCACGTGGGCCGGCAGCCGGTCGATGAAGCGATCGAGCTCCTGGCGCGTGACCATGGTGCCGGTCGGGTTGTTCGGGTTGCAGACGTAGACGATGCGGGTGCGCTCGCTGA
>SKUG01000077.1 GCA_007122215.1 Thermoleophilia bacterium
CTCGATGCCGCGTGCGCCGCGGATCGAGCCGCTGGTCACCAGTCCGTGGAGGATCGACTCGAGCTGGTCGCCGGCATGGTGCCCGGTGCAGGCGAGGTCCGCGCCGACCTGGTGGGCGATGGTGTCGAGCGCGCGGTAGCGCCAGGCGCGGGCGCGGGCCATGGGATTGCCCTGGCCGGCAAGGCCCTGGGTGCGGGCCTCGCGCACCTCCACGCCGAGGCCGCGGGCCAGCTCGTGCACGGCGTCCCGGTCGGCACGCACCGGGCGCAGCCCGTGGTCGCAGAAGGCGGCGGTCAGCAGGGCGGGCCGGTGTGGTCGCGGCAGCGATGCGAGCAGTGCCAGCATGAGCTGGGAGTCCACGCCACCCGAGCAGGCCACCAGCAGGTGCCGGCCGGCCGTGGGGTGGGATCCGTGGAGGCGCTGCAGGTCGTGCAGGAAGGCACCGACCCTGTCCTGGGCGGCGGCGACCGCGGCGGACTCGTCGGCGGTGTCGGGGCGGGCCTGCATCGCCTGCCGAGCCTACCGGCCGCTCGCGGCCAGTGACGCGCCGGGCCGGCCGCATCCGGGGCCCGCGGGGGTTGAGCCGCAGGGGCCGGTAGGGTACAAATGCCCGACCACCCAGCGATCGCAGGGAACGAGCCCACCACCGTGGACAGCCACTCCGACATCCTCGCCAGCGGCCAGCCTGCCACCACGCAGGACGGTCTCGAGTGCCGGCTCGTGCGCGAGTCGGGCCGCGACACGTGGTTCGTGACCAACCGCACCGGGGGGCCGCTGCAGGAGCTCGCCGTGCCGCGCGCGAGCAGCGTGGACGTGCGCCGCGTCGTGGTCAACGCCGAGCCGGTGCCCTGGGGCGAGGACGACGAGCAGGTCACGGCGCAGCTCGAGCAGCCCCTGCGCCCGGGCCAGGGCACGATCGTCGTGGTCCACTACCGCTGAGGCGGCTGCACGGTCCCCTGGCTAGGGGATGTTGGGGGCGATGACCTCGAAGGTCACCGGGGCGTAGTACTCGCCGGCTCGCTGGGATGGGGCAGGCCCCAGCCCGAAGCGCATCCAGACCCGCCCCTCGGTGAGGCCGCTGGCCAGGGAGCGGGCGATCACGTGACCACCGGCAGCTGCGCTGGGCGGGATCGGGTTCCAGGTCGAGGCGTCGGTATTGACACAGGTGCCGTCCTCGTCCCACTCGGCATCCACGAACGCCCCCACCTCCCGCAGGCACGCCCCGAACGCCCCGTTCGGACGACTGGCAAAGCTCACCCCATCGACCCCATAGTCAGCGATCCCCACCGCCTCGAACCGGCTCACCAGCACGTCCTGGGTCGGGGTCGCCCCGAGCGTGCGAACCGCCGTCACGATCCGCCCGTCAAAGCCCATGACGATCGAGCTCGCATCAACGACCGTCTCTGCGCTGGCGGGCTGCTCGAGCTCCACCACACCGCTCGTGCCGAAGTCCGGGTCCGCCGTGCCGTCAGCACGCACCAGCCACACGAAGCTGCGCATGCCGGCCCCGGTGTCCGCACGGGAGTGCGCGGCCACCGACCCGTCGGCCAGCACGGTGACGCCACGACCGGCGTGGTGGGTGCCGATCCCGCCGTAGGTGACGATGCCCCCGCTCCCGAAGTCCGGATCCAGCGAGCCATCGGGCAGGAACCGTGCGATGAAGGTCTCCGCAGCCGGTGCGGTACCACCGCCGGCGTTGGCGGTGTTGCCCACCACCACGATCCGGCCCTCAGGATCGAAGCTGACATCGCGCCCGTAGACGTCGGCCATGCCCATGTCGCCCGGCGTGAGCACCCGGTAGCCGTCGGTGCCAAACCCATCGTCCGGCACCCCGTCCCGGTCGGCCTTCACCATCACCAGGCGCCGGGAGGAGTTGCAGTAGGTGATCATGACGATCGCCTCGCCCTGCACCGCGAACCGCGGCCACTCGCAGGTGTTGGTGGAGTTCGATGCCAGCAGTGCCCCTGCATCCCCGAAGGTCGGGTCGGGCGTGCCGGCATCATCCACCCGGATCAGCGCAGCCTCACGTCCCCCACCGGCCTTGTCACGGCTGGCGGCAACCAGCGCTCCGCCGCCCGGGAGCGCGATCGTCTGGACAACAGACGGATCGTCCCCGGGAAACAGGGCGGTGCCACCCGAGCCGTAGTCGGGGTCGAGGGAGCCATCCGGCAGCAGGCGCCCGGAGTAGGCCAGCACCCCTGCTGCCCAGATACGCCCGAGCTCGTCCACGCTGATCCCGTAGGTCTGGAAGAACCTCCCACCCGCGTTTCCATGGTTGACAAAGCCCGCGGTACCGAAGGCGGGGTCGGGCGCGCCATCGTCGGTCAGCTTCAGCACCCGGAACTGGTGACCGCCGACGTACACGGATCCCTCTCCATCCTCGACAAGGCTCCGCGCCTCGTCAGAGGTCCCCGCTGCATCGACCACGACGTGCCCGTCGGTTCCGAACCCGTCGTCGAACTCGCCTGTCGGACGACCGAACATCGCCACCCCCAGGCCATCCGTCTGGCTGATGGTGAGCATGCTCGTGTCGTTCGACGAGCCAAACACCACCTCACAGTCGGCGCTCACGCTCACCTCCGACGGGAGCACGAGCCCCAGGTCGGTGACCCCCGCCGTCCCGCTCAGGCAGTTACCTGCCGGATCATCATCCGACGGATCGATGCTGATGCTCGACGCAGACAGCACCTCCGCCTCCACCACCACCGGCTCCGACGCACCACCAGCAACCGACCCCAGCCCCACCGACACGACCACGACCAGCACCACCGGCACCGACCACGACCACCACGACAGCCCATCACGCCGCCTGCTCGACCGCAGCACCGACCACGGCCGCAACCACGCCATGCTCCTGCCACCAGGCACCTGCACCGGACCTGCATCCTCACCGAAAGGGACCAAACACCACGACCATCGGCAGAAACCACCCCAAACTTGAGGACACAACCGCCGCACGAAACGACCCGCACGGCCCCTTGCCACGCGGGTTCCGACCGGGCCGCGCGCACCTTCCGTGCCGGTTCCCGGCCCGCTACCAGAACGGGGTCGAGCGGAGGGACAGGTTGGCGTCGAGCCGCTCCTGGATCGTGGCGCGCACCGAGTCCGAGATCTGCAGCACCAGCGCCCGGTCCTGGATGGCGGCATCGCCGTGGCCGCTGACGTCGATCGGCTCGCAGAACTCGATGTGCCACTTGCTCGGCAGCGGGAGCAGCCCGGCCAGCCCGAGCAGCGGGAAGGTCGGCGTCATCGGCACGAACGGTGCCCCGATCAGGCGGTGGACCAGGGGCAGGTTGGCGATCTTCGGGTAGATCTCCTCGCTGCCGACCACGGCGACCGGGATGATCGGCGCACCCGTCTCGAGGGCGATGCGCACGAAGCCGCCGCGGCCGAAGCGCTGCAGGCGGTAGCGCTCGGAGTAGGGCTTGCCCATCCCCCGGATGCCCTCGGGGAAGACGCCGACGAGGTGGCCGCGTCCGAGCAGCGCGGTGGCGTTCTCGTTGCAGGCGAGCACCTGGCCGCTGCGCTGCATGAACTCCCCGATGTAGGGCATCGACATCGCCCAGTCGAGCACCAGCATGCGCGCGTGGCGACGCAGCGAGGAGTCGTCGAAGATCGCGTACTTGATCATCGCGCCGTCGAACGGGATCCCCGCGCCGGCATGGTTGGACACCAGCAGGGCGGGGCCATCGGCCGGGACGTGCTCGATCCCGCTGACATCCACGCGCCAGTACCAGC
>SKUG01000073.1 GCA_007122215.1 Thermoleophilia bacterium
AGAAGCTGTGCTCGGCAGACCATGCGGTGTTCGAGCCGGCATCGGTGGACTGGACCCTGTAGTAGTAGGTCTGTCCGAACTCGAGACGGCTCAGGGTTCGAGAGTGCAGGGTGCCGGCCATCCCCGTGAAGCTCGACGAGAATGCGTAGTCGCTCGGCTCGCCGGCGGCGTGGCTGGTGGTGTCGAAGTGGACCTCCGTGCTGGAGGACTCGCTGGTCTCCCACCAGATCGTCACCTGATGTGGTGCGAGGTGATGCTGGGGCGCAGCGGTGATGGCGATCGGCTCTGCTTCGTACTCGTACGTCGCCGACCATCCGGAGTCACCGTCGGTGTCGACGGCCCGGGCATGCCAGTGCCAGGTGCCGAAGGCGATCGGCGGGTCCACCATCCATGCGGCCTCGGTCCCGTGCTGGACATCGGGCACCGATCCTGACGCAACCACGGCTCCACCCGCATCCGCACATGACTGGCCTGCCGTCGTGGCCACCGAGCACACCTCGAAGTAGACGGTTGCAGGGTCCTCGTTCGCATCGGCATGCAACACCCGAAGCGTGGGCGTGACCCCACCTGCCGTGCCGTCAGCCGGTGCGAGGTGGACGGGCAGATCCGGAGGCGACGGCGGAACCGGGTCGTAGGTGAGGACGACATCGGTCGCGGCGATGTAGGCGACGGTGCCTGAGCCGCCGCCGCTGATGGTGGCGTTGAGCACGAGGTAGAGCCCGTCGACGTCGGCCTGGCTGAGGGTCAGGCCGGTGGCGCTGACGTCGAGGTTCGTCCAGGTCGTGCCGATGCCGGGAAAGGCCTGGCTGGCAACCAGGGTTGTATCCGCGCGGCGCAGCTCGACGGTCAGGTCGTAGGTGCGGCCGCCGGTCTTGCGGGTCCGGACCCGGACCTGCACGTCGGTTCCCAGCAGGACGTTCGCCTGTCGGCTGAGCTCGAAGGATGCCGTGGCGCTGGTGTTGTTCGGGGTGCGCACGTCGGTGGCGTCGTTGGCCAGCGGGACGGTCTCGTTGATCGAGGCATGGATGTCGGTCGTGCCGCCACCCTGGTCGGTGAAGGCCCCGATGGAGCGGTCCCCATCAGGCACCAGCGTGGCGGTTGCCGCCTGCGCGCCGCCGGGCATCGTCAGGACCGCCATGGCAGCGATCAGGCCCATCAACCAGCGCCGGCATGCCCGGGGCCTGCCGTTGCGCGTGGCTCGGTTCCCGCGCGTCGGCCAGGTGGAGGACCCCGCACGTGCGCGTCGGGTCTCATGGGCGCGGGAAACCATGGGAGTTGTATCGGCTTCTACCGGCAGTCCCTTGAGCGCCTTGCGGCACGGAATCGGCAGCCGTCGCCCCTGCTGTGGAACCACGGGAATGGCGCGTGACTGCAGGGTACGGCTCGCTGGCGGTTCGGGGGGCCGTGGCCGTGGCCTTCGCCGTCACCTGTCGCTGCGGTTTCGCGTAGGCTTGCCGCCACCTGTGGGGTGTAGCCAAGTGGTAAGGCAGCGGGTTTTGGTCCCGCGATCCCAGGTTCGAATCCTGGCACCCCAGCTGTGCAGCTGGCTCCGGGCATCGCCACTGGGGACAGGGGCCGGCAGGCCCGTGAGGGCAGGACGATCGTCGCGGCGTGCGTCGTGACGCGATGGAGGTCGAGATGACAGGACACGCCACCAGCGATGCTGCGGGCCGTGAGCTCGCGGTGATGGTGCTCGCCGCCGGCCAGGGCACCCGCATGCGATCGGCCACCCCGAAGGTGCTGCACCCGGTGCTGGGCCGCACGCTGCTGGAGTGGGTGCTGCACGCTGCACGCCCGCTGCACCCGTCACGGATCGTGGCGGTCGTCTCGCCGTCCATGGCGGGAGGCGATGCGCTCCCGACCAGCATCGAGGGCATCGAGGTCGAGCAGGCCATCCAGCACGAGCCGCGCGGCTCGGGCGATGCGCTGCGGGCCGGCCTGGCCACGCTCGAGGGCCTCGACGGGGACGTGCTGGTCGTCAACGGCGACGGCGCGCTCTTCACCACCAACACCATGGGGGTGCTGGTGGCCGAGCACCGCGGCGCCGGAGCGGCCGTCAGTGCACTGGGGATTCCCGGAGACCGATCGCTCCCTTACGGCCGGCTGATCGCCACCGCCGATGGGATGCTCGAGCGGATCGTCGAGGCTGCCGACGCCACCCCGGACGAGCTCGCGATCGAACTGCTCAACGCCGGGATGTACGTCTTCGACCGCGCAGCTGCGGCAACCGACGTCGCCGGGCTCGACAGCGACAACTCCCAGGGCGAGCACTACATCACCGACATGGTCACCGTGGCCCGTGAGGCCGGGCGCACCGTGCGCGCGGTGGCCGCGGGCGATGCCGAGGAGCTGCTGGGCGTCAACACCCGCGCCGACCTGGCCGAGGCCGAGCTCGTCCTGCAGCGCCGGATCACCCAGGGGCACCTGCTCGAGGGCGTGACCTTCGAGCGGCCCGACACCACCGTGGTCGAGCCGACGGTGACCATCGGCCGTGACGCGACGATCCTGCCCGGCTGCATCCTGCGCGGCCAGACCCGGATCGCGGCCGGGGCCACGGTCGGCCCGTACGCCGTGCTGGACTCGGTCGAGGTCGGCGAGCGCGCCAGCATCGTGCACTCCCACGGGATCGACAGCCGGATCGACGAGGACGTGAGCGTCGGCCCGTTCGCCTACCTGCGTCCCGGCAGCCGCCTGCGCGCCCAGAGCAAGGTCGGCACCTTCGTCGAGACCAAGAACACCGACCTCGGCCGCGGCTCGAAGGTCCCGCACCTCAGCTACGTCGGCGACGCCACGATCGGCAGCGGCTGCAACATCGGGGCCGGCAACATCACCGCCAACTATCGCCCGGAGCTCGGCTCGGGCAAGCAGCGCACCACCATCGGCGACGGCGTGCGCACGGGCTCGGACAACGTGCTCGTGGCACCGGTCACGCTCGAGGAGGGCGCCTTCACCGGTGCGGGGTCGATCATCACCGAGGACGTGCCCGCCGGGGCGCTGGCGATCGCACGTGCGCGGCAGGTGAATCTGCCAGACTATGCACGGCGGCTGGAAGGCCGCAGCAACGCAGGGGCAGCCGGCACCTAGGCCGCGGCGGCCCTGCCAGCGAGGAAGGCCGTCGACCGTGACAGCACCCACAGGCGATCAGCAGGGAGCCTCCGCCACCATGCAGCCACCCGAGATGACGCCGGCAACGGCAGCGCGGATCTGGGCCGAGTCGACGCTGGGGCGCTCCAGCGAGAAGCGCCTGATGGTGTTCTCGGGCTCGTCCAACCCAGACCTGGCCCGCGGCATCAGCCAGCGGCTCGGCATCCGCCTGGGCGACGTCGAGATCAAGCACTTCGCCAACGGCGAGGTCTACTGCCGCTTCAACGAGTCGGTGCGCGGCTCGGACGTCTTCCTGGTCCAGAGCCCCAGCGGGCCAAACCGGGTCAACAACGACCTGATGGAGCTCCTGATCATGATCGATGCCGCCAAGCTGGCGTCGGTCCACCGCATCACCGCGGTGATCCCCTGGTACCCCTACGCGCGCCAGGACAAGAAGAGCTCGGGCCGCGAGCCGATCACCGGCCGGCTGGTTGCCAACCTGCTGGAGGCCGCGGGAGTTGACCGCGTGCTGTCGATGGACCTGCACGCCGGGCAGATCCAGGGCTTCTTCAACATCCCCTTCGACCACATGACCGCCGTGCCGATGCTCGCGACCTACTTCCGCGACCT
>SKUG01000107.1 GCA_007122215.1 Thermoleophilia bacterium
CAACCCGGATCGCAGGCCGGCGCCGACGCCGCTGCGCTGGAGCGACAGGCCGCCCGCCTGAGTACCCCGTACGGGATTCGAACCCGTGCTGCCGGCGTGAAAGGCCGGTGTCCTGGACCACTAGACGAACGGGGCGTGGCAATGGGCCCAGTGTACCCCACCGGTGCCCGGTCCGATGTGCGAGGCTGCCCTCCGTGAACCATCCCGCGACCCACCCACACCACCACGTTCCCCTCAACGAGGGCCAGGTCCCGCCATGGGCCCACGTCCTCGAGCTCGCCGCGCCGCTTGCGCTCGGCCAGCGGGGGCTCGTCTGCGGCCCGGGCGGCTCGGGCCGCACCACCGTGCTGCAGCACCTTGCCAGCTGCCTCGCCCGGTCGGTGGACCGGATCGAGTGCGTGCTCGTCGACGTGCGCATCGAGGAGCAGGTCGCGTGGCGTGAGCTGCTCCCGGACGCGCGGATCCACGCCAGCGACGCAAGTGCAGGCCCGGAGGAGCATGCGGAACTGACCGCGTGCTTCGCGGACGCGCTTCCCGCAGCGGACCAGGGAGCGCACGTGGGCATCGTCGTCGACTCGCTCGGCGGGCTCGCCCGGGCCCTCAACGCCGTCGACACCGAGGTGGATCGCGTGCTCTCGGGTGGGCTCGCCGCGACGGCCCTGCAGGAGCTGCGACGCTGCTTCGCCGTGGCCCGGGCACTGGAGGGAGCCGGTTCGGTCACCGTGCTGGCAACCGCACCCTCCGGGGACGCAGCCGAGCTCGACGCCGTCCTCGTCGAGGAGCTCGTGGGAACCGGCAACGCCGAGTGGCGGCTGCAGTCGGTACCCCACGCGCCGGAGCTCCTGCCGCTGGTCGACATCGAACGGTCCGGAAGCCGCTTCGAGGAGGAGATCCTGGGCGAGGCCGCGGCCGCGCGCCGCGGTGCGCTGCGCGGCCGCCTGCTCGAGCATGGCGGGCTGGGCGGGCTCGGGCTGCTCGAGGACCAGCTCGAGCGACTCGGGGGACTCGACGCCATGCTCGACGCGCTGCGCTGATCCGCACCCGGATGGCACCCATCCGCCAGCGAATCCGATACCCGGGTACGGTGCACGCCCCCGGCACGACGACCAGCTGGGGTGGACGCCGGGACGAGGGATGGAACAAGCAGTGCTCAGCTCGGGAATCGCACGCGCGATCGAACGCCGGCTCGGACCGGATGCACCGGCATGGGAGCTGCTGCCCGCAACCGGATCGGCCCCTCGCACAGGATCGCCTCCTGGCGCCCTGCTGGCCGTCCACGGTGGCGGCTGGGCATGGGTGGGGCCCGAGACCCTGCCGGCGATGCATGCGGCTGCAGGCCGCTACCAGGCTGCTGGCTGGGACGTGCTGAACGTCGACTACCGGGCCGGGGCCCGTTCCATCGAGGACGTGGGCGCCTTCGCGGACGCCCTGCGCAGCGCCCTTGGCCCGCGCCTGCCCATGGGCATGTACGGGGTGTCGGCGGGCGGACACCTTGCCCTGCTCACCGCAGCCCGCAGGGACGATGTCCGCTTCATCGTGGCCGAGGGTGCACCCACCGACCTGCGCCGGCTCACCGACACCCCCGAGGCCCAGACGGTGGGCCGGCTCGCACGCGACGCCTTCGGCAGCTCGCCCGCCCGGCTCGCGGAGCTGAGCCCGGCCCATCCACCGGTTGCTGCCCGCATCGGTGCACGGCTGCTGCTGGCGACCAGCGCGGCAGACGCGATCGTGCCTCCAGGCCAGGTGGGGCTGATGGTGCGGGCCCGCCCGGACATCACGACGGGGATGGTGCTGGAGGCCGGGGCACGGCCGTTCATCCACGCCGGTGTCAGCGATGCGGCGTGGGCACGCTTCCGACTCGCTGAGCAAGCGCTGCGGCAGCTGCGCTGACACCACCCAGCACGACGCCACTGGCTGCCACGAGCAGGCCGCCTGTCCCGCTGCCGGGGGCATCGGAGAGCACGCCGATGCCAAGCCCGGCCAGCACGAAGGCAGCACCGAGCCCCAGCATCATGCCCCCAACCGGCCCGCTGGGGGCTCGCAGGGGCCGCGCCTGTGCAGGCGGCGTGGGTGCCAGCCGGGCCGCGGTGAAGACCGCCAGGGCCAGCATCGGGATCAGGACGATCCCGATCAGCAGGTACATGGGCAGGAGTGGTTCCATCTCCCGTTCCATCGGCAGCCCTGGACGCTTCCGTTACCCCTCCTCCACAGCTTGGCCGGTTTCCGCTGCCCGGCCCGCGCAGGTCCGCCGTCACAGGGACCGCTCGACGCGGCAGGGATCGCCTGCACCCGGTAGCCTGCCGGACAGGACCGGGCCGTCGCCCGCAGGCAGCGACCAGAAGACGGAGGACGTCGTGACACGACCAGGCACGAGTGCCCACGAGGATCCGGCAGGACATGCGCGCATGACGCTCGAGCTTGCAGGCGCGCTCTACCCGTCGATCGCCCACCTGGAGGATGCCGACCGGGGCACGTGGCAGCTGGCCGACCAGCCTGGCGTCGCCTGGTTCGTGCGCAGCGGCGACGACGTGATCGGGCACCGATCGCTGGGGCTGCCGACGGAGGTCGTGCCGGTCGTCTCACACCTCGCGGGCGAGCTCGAGCGGATCCTCGGCGGCGACCTGCGCAGCAACAGCCACCTTCCCGGGCTGCTGATTGCCGCGATGCTGCTGGCCGATGCCGACGTGCTCGAGCGGCTGGGCGCGGACCAGGTCGTGCGGCGCCCTGCCCGCGTGCATGCGCTCGACGAGGATGCGGGCCGACACGACCCGGAGCTGGAGCCCCACGACGCTGCGCTACGCGTCTGGGCCCCGGTCAGCGTCGATGGGAACGGGGCTGCCGTCCCATCCTGGCCAACGGTGCTGGAGGTCGCCTTCCAGAGCGGCCGCCGCCCGCGCTACGTCCCGTGGGAGGGTGCCGGCCTCACCGGCAACCGTCCGGTCGACCTGCGGCACGACCGGTAGGGGCGCCACGGGTGCAGGAGCGACCTCGCCCGCCGGCGTTGGCTGCTCGAACATCGCCGCGGCGCTGCTGGTGGTGATTGACGGTGATTCCATGGAAATCGAGTGCTCCCCCCGCGAGTGGCCGATGCCATCCACCCCCGGGTATCGAGGCGTGTGCTGGTTCCGTCACGGCCAGAACGGGCCACTCCGCGGGCCGCGGTGCGCGCCATCGGCCCCGACGCCCGTCAGGCGTCGCGTCCGCTGGCGTAGCGGGGCTCCCAGCGGAATCCCCCCACGGCCACCGCGATGCCCGCGACCGTCCAGGCCACGAGTATCGCGTGGTGCATCCCCCAGCCAAGCGCCGGTGTTCCCCCAAGGTACGACGCACGGACCAGTTCGACAAGGTGATGGAGCGGCAACGCCGTGCCCACCGCCTCGATGGCCCGGGGAAGCCCGTCGATCGGGAAGAAGACCCCGCTGATGAACACCAGCGGCAGGTAGATCGCGTTGGTCAGGGCCGGTGCTGCCTCCCCGCTCGGGATCCGGGTCGCCACCGCCATCCCCAGCGCTGCCATCGAGCCGATCCCGACCACGACGGCTGCCAGCAGCGCAGGCAGCTGGGCCGGCAGGGCGATCCCCAGCACGACCACCGCCACCACCACCAGCACGGCGACTTCGAGCAGCGTGACGATCCCCACGCTCAGGACCTTGGCCGCGACCAGGCCACCAGGCGACAGGGGTGTGGCCACGAGCGTCTTGAGGATGCCCATGTCCCGGTGGTAGGCCACGGCGATCGCCAGCGCCTGGAACGCCACCGAGGCCACCCCCATGGCGATCACGCCGGTCGCGACGAACTCCAGGCGTTCGGGGCCTCCGTCGCCTCGTCCCAGGGCGAGCCCGAGCAGCACCAGCAGCATCACCGGGAAGACGAACGTGAAGAACACCCCGGAGCGGTTGCGCCAGAAGACCAGCTGCTCGTAGCGGGCCTGGTGGAGGATGCGTCCCATCAGCGCTCCCCGTCCTTCGTGGCAGTGAGCACCCGGTAGCTGTCCTCCAGCGATGGGGGACGGACCTCCAGCCCGTCGAGCGGGTGGCCGACGCTGCGCGACCATGCGGCAAGCACGGCGAGCAGCGGTGCCGGGTCGGCAGCCAGCGCCTCGAGGCGGTGTCCGTCCCCAGCGACCTCGAGGTCGGCCTCGACGTCCGGGCCCAGGTCCGGGGGAAGCCGGGGGGCATCGGGCGGCAGCTCGAGCACGATGCGACTGCGCAGGCCGAGCCGGCGGGCGATGCCGTCGGAGCTGCCCGACGCGACGGTCGCGCCCGCAGCCACCACCGTCACCGAGCCAGACAGCTGCTGTGCCTCCTCGAGGTAGTGGGTGGTCAGCAGCACCCCGCGGCCATCTGCCGCAAGCCCGCGGATCACCTCCCACATCGCCTCCCGGGCAGCAGGGTCGAATCCCGTGGTGGGCTCGTCGAGCACCAGCAGCCTGGGGTATCCGGCAAGTGCCACGGCGAGGTCCAGCCGGCGTCGCTCCCCCCCGGAGAGGCTCCGGACACGGCGTCCGGCCCGGTGCGCGAGCCCGGCGAGCTCGAGCATCTCCCCGAGCGGTCGGGGCCGGTCACGCAGCCCGCGGTGCATCTCCAGGGTCTCGCGCACGCTCAGGTAGGGATAGTGCCCACCCTCCTGGGGGACCATCCCGATCTCCCGCCGGATCGCGCGCCGCCCCGTCGCGGTGGCCGGGTCGTGGCCGAGCACGCGCACGGTTCCGGCGTCAGCCGCACAGAAGCCCAGGACGACATCCAGCGTGGTGGTCTTCCCGGCGCCGTTGGGGCCCAGCAGCGCGTGAACCTGCCCGGCCTCCACGGTCAGGCTGACGTCGCGCACTGCCCGCACGGACCCCCGGCTGGCCGCAAGCCCCTCCACGGCGAGCAGCGGGTCCGGGGCGGCCTCGGTCGGGTGTTGGGCATCGTCCACGGCGCGATCCTACGGGAGGCTGCACCCGACACCGGGACCGGACGCATGCCACGGGGCGCTCCTGCCCCGCTCTTGAGGGTGCCCCGTTCGCTAGCCGAGGACGTTGATCTGCGCATCGACAGATGCTGCGACGTCGGGCTGGTCGCCGCCGTCCGCAGCAGGTGCCATCCCGGCTGGCGCTGCCCCGGTGTGGGCCGCGATGCTGGCCACCATGTTCTGCTGCATCGACAGCAGCGCAGACGAGATTGCCTCCGACGCCCGCATCCACGAGTGGTAGAGCGCGACCATCTCCATCTGGGCCGCGTGCATGCGCTGGTAGGCGTCGAGCCGCTGCTCGTAGCCGTAACGGAAGTCATTGACGACGGCGCCCAGCTCCTGGATGCGGGCAGACTCCCGTGCCATGTCGCGTTGGATGGCCACGCGGCTCTGGTCGAGGTTCAGGATCATCGCCGACTCCATCGCCGCCGGGACCCGCACGAAGCCGTACCCGACGTTGCCCGTGTCGATCTCGATCACGTTGGAGGGGTTGGCGGCTGCAACCTGCATCAGGGCCCGCACGCCGCTGCCAGCGGTGTCCCCGGGTGCGGCTGCCGGCTGCGACACGGGTGCGGGAGTCGCCGGGCTCCCCGCCCGGGCGTTGCCGCCGCCAGAAGCGCCTTCTGCGGCAGGTGCTGCCCCGTCATCGGCAGCTGCTTCCTCGCCTGCTGCGTCCGCGTCGTCGCGTTCCCGTGAGGCCGACTCGGTCCGGGATGGAGGCGTCGCCCGCGTCGTGCTGGCACCGGCTGCTGCAGAGCGGGCACCGGAGTCGCCACCGCCACCCGGAACCTTCAGGACCTGGCCAGGATGGATGAGGTCGGGGTTCGAGATGATGTCGCGGTTCGCATCGTAGAGCTGCCGCCAGGACAGCCCGAGCTCGCGTCCGATCCGCGACAGGTTGTCACCTCGCTTGACCGTATAGGTCGCGGGCTTCGCTGATGCACTGCTGACGTCCGCCACGATTCCCCTGCGTGTTCCCCCACGGGCATACCGTCCCTGGCATGCCGCTCCCCCTACGGTACGACGACCGCATCGGATCGGCAAGGGGCTACCGGGCCTGGGGCCCGGCGCCGGGATCGGCAGGGTCGATCGCCAGCAGCATCCCGTGGAAGCTGAAGTAGTAGCGCCGGTCGGAGGCAATCCCGGGAACGTACCTGCCGTTCTCCCAGCGCCATCGCTCCTCGCCGCTGCGCACGTCGAACCCGTATGTCGTTCCCGACGGGAGCGTCGAGAAGAAGACCAGGTCCCCGATCACCACCCCGCTGCCCGAGATGCTGTCATCGACCTGCTGCGACCAGGCCAGGCGACCGGTCTCGACGTCGAAGGCCCGGACGGTGTTGTCGTGTGAGCCGATGAAGACCCGGCCGCCCGACACGACCGGCTTGGTGTAGATGAAGTTCGTTGCCCGCCCCCGCCAGCGCTCGGCACCGGTCTCCGCGTCCAGCGCGTAGAGGTTGCCGCCGATCGACGCGGCGAAGACCGTGCCGCCCGCAACCGATGGAGAGGCGTACATCGGGTCGGGTCGCACCCCCTGCAGGAGCCGGCGCTCGGTCCAGACCTCGCTGAGGTCCCGGACGCGCAGCGCGGTGATCTCACCGCCGTAGTTGGTGATGTACAGTCGTCCGGCCGCGATCGCCGGGCTGGCGTTGATCTTGCCGCCGGTCCGGTACGCCGCCACCACCGTCCCGTCGCGCGTGCGGACCTTCAGCACCTGTCCGGCCTGGTTGCCGAAGAAGGCGTGGTCGCCGATGATCGCAGGGGATGACTCGATCGCCGAGCCGGTGTCGAGGCGCCACAGCTCGCGCCCGGTGTCGCGGTCGAGCGCCCGGGCGTAGCCATCCTTGCCGGTGACGATGATCCGGTCACCGGCGATCGCGGGTGTCGTGTCGTAGACGCCGGGAGTGTCGGAGTCCGCAGGATCCGCCGTCTGGCGCTCCCAGACGGCCTCCCCGGTGTCGGCGTCGATGGCGGCCGTGATGCCGTCGGCGGTGTTGAGGTAGAGCACCGAGTCGCAGAGCGATGCGGGGAACTCGATCAGCGACCCCATCCGCCGCCGCCATCGAACCTCGCCGGGAGGCGGGAGGTTGAGGTCGGCGCCATCGGAGGTGCGGGCCGGGGTCCTGCCGTAGATCGGCCAGCACTCCTCCGGGTCCTCCTCCGGCTCGGCGATCGGTTCCCGTGGAGGCTCGACGGGTTCGGGGTCCACCACTTCCGGGGTGAGCGAGGCAGCGAGGTCGGCATCCACCCCGGTACCGCGAGCCTGCTGCATCGCCAGGATCGTCCCGGCCGCGATCAGCAGGAGCCCCAGGGCCATGGTGGCGGCCGTGAGGTAGATGCGCAGCCGCAGGCCACGAGGCATGGCTGCCATCGTTGCGCGCAGCTCCCGGATCATGGCGTGGTACCCCGGGTGGGAGCGAGGTCGATGTGCGGGACGGGCACGTCGAGGCCCTCGGCCGTCACACGGGGCTCGGCTGTGACCTCGATCCGCAGGCTGCCGGGCTCACGCCCCGGCGTGGTGCCATCGTCGAGCAGCAGCTCGATCGTCGTGCCGTGCGCAGCCGGTGATGCGGCGAGCACCTCGAGCCGTGGGGGTGGCCACTCGTAGCTGCGACGAGCCAGCGGCTCGGGGTCGAGCACGAGCGCAGCGCCTGCCGGAAGGAAGATGGGGATCGTGTCGGGCTGCACGGGCACCTCGACCTCGCACGGCCCATCGATGGGATCGCCGACGGGAACGGGCATGCCGTCGGGCTGCACCTGCAGCTGGATCCACTGGCCCTCGGGGATGAGCACCGTGCGGCTGCGTGCGCCCGGCTCGAGCACCGGAGCTGCCAGCAGGGAGCCGAACATCCACTGGTCATCGACGTCGGCACACCGTGCATCACCAGGGTGGTCCATCACCATGGGACGCATGATCGGACGCCCGTCCCGGCTTGCCTCGTACGCCCAGGAGACGACCTGTGGCAGGAGCCGTCCCCGCAGGCGGATCGCTGCGGCCACGTGCGGCAGGGCCTCCTCCCCCTGGCTCCACGGCTCGCGATCGGTCAGGCAGCCGTGTGCGCGCATGATGGGCATCAGTGCCCCGGCCTGCAGGAAGCGAGCCATCAGCTCGGGGCCGGGCTCCCCGAAGAATCCCCCGAGGTCACAGCCTGCCAGTGGCAGCCCACACAGGCCGAGGTTCATCACGAGCCGGGGCTGGCGGGCGAGGTCGGTCCACGTCGAGCCGATGTCCCCCGTCCACGGCGATGCACCGTAGCGCTGGCTGCCCGCTCCCCCTGAGCGTGAGAGCACGAAGCGGCGAACGCCTGCCCCATCGTCGTGTCGCGCGAACTGGCGCTGCTGGGCGACGGCCAGCATGTTGCGCACGTCACGCCCGTCGAGCGTGCCGGGGTGGGGCCAGTCGGCGTCGGGGAAGCTGACCCCGGTCCCCACGCCCTCGGGCTCGTTGAGGTCGAGCCACCACGCGTCCACGCCCATCTCGCGCAGGTGGGTGTGCTGGTCGCACCACCATGTGCCGACCTCGTCGCGGAAGAAGTTGAGCAGGCGCCCCGGCGAGGGTTCCAGCGGCAGGAAACCCTCGATCCCCCGCGCGCAGTACCATGGGTCCGCGGCGTAGGGGTCGTCGCTTCCGGTTCGGGTTGCGAAGGCCCCGATCCGTTCCCCGTCGGCAGCGCTCGGGATGTCCGTGCGGATCATCGGCTCGGTGATCACGATGCTGCGGACTCCCGCTGCGGCGAGCCGACCCAGTCCCTCCACCGGGTTCGGGAAGCGCTCCGGGTGCCACTGCAGGTCGACGTAGTCGTTGAGCCAGAGCACGTCGAAGACCAGCCCATGGACGGGCACCTGCTCCTCGATGAGCCGGTCCACCACGCCCTGCGCATGCTCGAAGGACTCGTAGCCAAACCGCGACTGGATGTATCCCAGCGTCCAGTGTGGTGGCAGCGCCTGGTGCCCGAGCAGCCATGCGAGCCTGCTGGTGGCCTCGGCCAGGCTCGCCGGGCCGACCACCCAGACCTCGGCCGGGCCTCGATCCGCTGTGAAGCTCCACTGGTCCGGGTCTCGCGCGCCGAGGTCGAGCACGGCGTCGGTGGACTGGTTGGCGACGTAGATCCCGTAGCCCCTGCTGGACCAGAACCAGGGGACCACGAGCTCGCCGTAGTTGGAGTCGGGAAGGTCAGCTGGGTCCATCCCACGGCTGCGGGCCTCGGCCGCCCTGCGATCGAGGTGGTCGGCAACGACGTCGGCGCAGAGGTCACAGCCGTCCGAGCCATCGAGGTCGGCCCTGCCGACCGGGTGCAGCTCGGTCCGCAGGTGGACGTGGTCTCCCCTGCGGTCGAGTCCCCTCGCATCGGCATCACAGGCACCGTAGAGCGCCTCCTGCGGCTCGAGGGCGCCACGCACGTACACGCCGTCGGCACCGGCTCGGAGGTCGAGCTCGAGCCCGCCATCGCTGGTGCACGACCGGAGGAGCTCGGCGAGCCCTGCGGCATCGACGCTCACCACCTCGGCGTTGGCCAGTGCTGCCCGCGCGGGGCCGGAGAGTCCCGCCAGCGCAAGCCCCTCGGATCGCTCGTCCGGAGCGTGCTGGATGCGAAGGACACCATCGATGGGCTGGGTGACGTGCCAGGAGTTCATGCTGCCCAGCCTATCGGGCGGCGGAGGCTGGCTCGTCGACCCGCCCGTCGTGCGCTCAGCGACGCCGCAGCGTTCGCCGTCCCCAGGAGAGGTTCTGCTGCCAGAAGCCCTCGACGCGATCGATCGACACGCCCCCGTTGCTGCCGGCCGAGTGGATGAACCAGCCGTTGCCCAGCCACATCCCCGCATGGAAGTTCGCCGATGGCGCCGAGCGAGGGCCTCGATCTCCCCAGAACACGAGGTCACCGGGACGCAGCTGCCGACGGCCCACGCGCTGCGACCGGGGCCGTGCCGACATGTCCATGCTGGTGTGCTCGGCCACGACGTGCCGTTGGCCGGCTGGCACGCCGGCATCGCCCAGCACGCGCAGCACGAAGCCGCTGCAGTCCATGCCACCGACCCCTCCCGGCTGGGCTGGCGTCGGCAGCTCGGTGTTCCCGGCCCAGACGTAGGGGGTCCCGACCAGGCTGATGGCGCGTGCTGCGAGCCGCTGCTCGTTCGGGCGCATCCGCGGCAGCCGCATCGAGCCGTAGCGCGCAGCACGCTCGACCCGCCACGGCTCGGCCATCGCAACCCGCCGCAGCATGAATGCCGCGTGCGCGCGCGTGAGCGACTGGGTGGGCGCGACCTCGAAGCGCTCCCGACCGGCCGGGTGGTTGTGGTAGAGCCCCAGCGAGCGCGCCATCACCTGGGACGCGTGCGCGGAGTGGTCACCGACGCCGCGGGGCGCAACGCGCCGCAGCTCACCGGCCAGCCGGTTGCGCTGGCGACCGAGGCCAAGCATCCCCACCGAGCTGCGCGCCGCCTCGTTGGATGTCAGGGGCTGGCGAGGGGCAAAGCGACGTCCCGGTGCGCGGAACCAGCCTGCCCGGACGCTGCGCGCAGCCACGCTGGTGGTGCGGGCATCGCGCAGCCGGGCCCCCTGTCGCATGCCGGCCAGCTGCGGCTGGCCTCCATGGAGTCGCTGCCGGAGGCGTTCGGTGCGCTGGAGTGCGGCCAGCCACTGCTGTCGCGTGATCGGCTGGTGGGGGTTGCCGCTGGTCACGTGACGGGGCAGGAGCCGGTGACGGGCTGCAAACCGCATGTCTGCCCGGGCCCAGCTGGCGGGAACTGCCTGCTCGGCCGCAGGGGTGGTCGCAGCGACCGCGGGTCCGGGACGTGCGAGCACCAGCGCTGCGGCCAGGATGATCGCCGGCACCGTGAGCGCAGCGATCCACTGCCGGTTGGCACCGCCACCGGTGCCCATCCAGCGGATCGACATGCATGCACCCACGCTGCGTCCCTCGTCCGTTACCCTGGTCGTCCCATGCCACGCTGCCCGGGCGGCATGCCCCATCCCCATCGGCAACTCGACGCAGGACCATGAGCCGCAACGGCGGCCAGGATGGCAACCGGTCGCATGCCGGCCCCGGTGACGGGCGTGCGACGTGCGCCGGCACGGTGCTGCCGGGGTGGTGGCCGTGCAGGGCCGCGCTGGTCCGACGGGGATGAGCCCGCGACGCGTGGGAGGTAGCATTCCCCCTGCGAGTGCCGGTCGGGACCAGGATGGTGCCGCCCGCCGACGAGAACCGTTGAAACGACTGCAGGGACGCAGGGAACGATGTACCAGTACAGCCGGGCTATCTACCTCGAGACACGCGACTTCATCTCGGCCCCGTCACCAGACCAGCAGCTCCAGGCACAGCGTCGGGTGCTGAACGCCTGTGAGCGACTCGTGGGGCGGCTCGCCGAGGACCCGCAGTACGTGGCTGACCCTGCCCGGTCACTCTTCACGGAGATCCGCTCCTACTTCTCGATCAACGACCAGGCGCGCATCTACGCGATCATCCAGCGCTACGTCGCTGCGGCTGCACGCCTCCTCGAGGAGGAGGCGCAGCGCAAGGCCAGCGAGGAGTCGGCCCGCTGCCAGGCACAGACCCGCAAGGGCACGCCCTGCCGCCGCAAGCCCCTCCCCGGACGCACGCTCTGCCCCTCCCACGAGCACCTCGCCTCGATCGTCGCCGTCTGACCTCCTGGATGCCACGCTGCCCCGGCGCATCCTGTGGGATGCACCGGCGCACGCGGCCTCGTCCCTCGCCCTCGGCCGCTGCATGCTGCAACGAATTGGTGGCTGCAGGAGGATATCCACGGCGAGGAGGACGATGTGGCTGATCCCGCTTCCGCATCACCGACCGACCGTGGATGGCTCGCGACGGCCCCGTTGCTCACCTACTACGGGGTCAACGGCGTCCAGCGGACGATGAACCTTGCCCGGTCGACGGCAGCGATTCCGCGCGCACGCGCGGAGGGACACCTCCTGCGCCTGCTGGGCGAGGGCTTCGTCGTCGGCAGGCCCTCGCATGCGGTGATGCCGATCACCGGTGGCGCTGCCCGCCTCTGGCAGCGGAGCTTCCGGGCGAACACCCTCTTCAACGCGAGCATGGGCCCGCTGTCGCTCCTGATCGGTGTCACGAACCTCGACACCGCCCTGCGCAGGCAGGGAGGGCTGTCGGGGCTGGGCTCCTCCACCGCTGGTCGCACCGGCATCCTGCAGTCCGTCTCCGGTGTCGTCGAGCTCACGGCCGTGGGCCTGGCTGCGTCCACCGCGCGCTCACGCGGGGCCCGGGCCATGCTCCGCAGCGCCTACCAGCATCCGATGCTTGCCTCCCCCGTCCTGACCGGGGTGACGGCATCCACGGGCTCGATCACGATCGCGAACGAGCTGGGGCTGCTGCGGTTCATGGATCGCGGCAGCCGCGAGTCGGTCGGGCAGGCCATGCGGGGGGCGATCGACGACCTGCCCGAGACCCTGCACAGGTACGTCCGCCCCGCCCTCTAGCCGACCAGGCTACCGCTGCCCGCAGGGTGCCGGAGCGACTGTCCGAGGAGCTGTGCCGGATCGACGGCCGGGCTGGGGTCCGTGAGCGAGCGCAGCAGCACACCCTCGACGCCCCTGGAACCCGCACCGCCCGCAGCCCCGGCCCCATCGTCGCCGCGCAGGGCGGGCAGCACGCTGCCGGCCGCGCTCGAGGCAATCGCGGTGGCGGGCAGCAGCCGCACTGCCAGCGGCAGCCGGGAGGGGTCCATGCTGCCCAGCAGTGCCCGCACGCCCTGTCCGGCAGGTCGGGTCCGCGCGGTGATCAGCAGCATCACGGCGCTGCCGACGGCGGTCTCGTACAGCGACCGGGCGAGGTCGAACCCTGGCCCGCCCTGGTACCCCGCTGCCAGCGCATACCCGTTGCCAGCGACCTGGGTGCCGACCAGGGCCAGGCCGGCTGCTCCCAGGGCACGCGCCCGTGTCGGGTTCCGCGTGTTGAGCCCTGCAAATCCGAGCCAGGACCCGGTGAATCCTCCCCAGATCCGCCCCTGTTCGAGGCCTCGTTCCCACCCCGGACGCGTGTCGGTCGACCCGACGTGTCGCAGCTGGGCATCCGGCAGCGGGTCTCCGGTGCGGGGGTCGAGGTCGAGCTGGAACCGTCGCTCCACGGCAGCCCCGCTGCGCAGGCCGAACCTCGCGGTCATCTCGAGGACGGGAGCAAAG
>SKUG01000181.1 GCA_007122215.1 Thermoleophilia bacterium
CATGCGGTCCATCGCCCGCGACCTCGGTGAGGAGCTCGGCTGCGGCGGTGCGGCTGCCAGCCTGCGCCGGCTGGCGGTGGGCAGCCATGGGCTCGACGCTGCCGTCGCCCCCGAAGCCGTCACCGTCGACGACCTGCGTCCTGCGCGCGAGCTCGTCGGCTCCCTGCCGACGATGGCGGTCGATGCCGCAACGGCCCGGGACGTCGTCCACGGGCGCCGCTTCCCCTCGGCACTGGTGGATGCAGCCGGCGATGCGGAGCATCCCGAGGTGGTTGCCGTCACCCATGGCAGCCAGCTGCTCGCCATGGCACGGCCGGACGCCGACACGCCGGGGCTGCTCGTGCCCCGGACGGTGCTGGTGCGCCCGGAGGAGCTGGGGTGAGCACCGTCGCGGTCATCGGCAGCTTCGACGGGGTCCACCTCGGCCACCGGGCGTTGATCGCAGCCGCCCGTGCCCGGGCTGGCAGGGATCGGCTCGTCGCCGTGACCTTCGACCCCCACCCGCGCGCAGCCGTGCAGCAGGTGGAGATCCCCATGCTCACGTCCTGCAGCACCCGGCAGCGGCTGCTGCGCGAGGCCGGTGCCGACCACGTGGAGGTGCTGGCCTTCACGCGGGCCCTGCAGCAGCTGCCAGCGGAGGAGTTCATCCGCGAGGTGATCCGTGGCCGGATCTGCGCGGAGGGTGTCATGGTCGGGGCCAACTTCCGCTTTGGACGCCGGGCGGCCGGTGATCCCGACCTGCTGCGCCGCGAGCTTGCAGCGGCCGGCGGCTGGGCCGAGGCGCTCGAGCTCCACGAGGACGGCGGGGAGGTCGTCTCGTCCAGTCGGATCCGCGCGCTGCTGCACGCCGGCAGCGTCGGCGAGGCCGCCCGGCTGCTGGGCCGGGAGCACGAGTACGAGGGTGTCGTGGTCAGTGGTGCCCGGCGAGGACGCGAGCTGGGGATGCCCACGCTCAACGTCGAGGCCGCCGAGAACCTCGTCCTGCCCGCGGACGGCGTCTACGCCGGCCGGGTCACCGGCGTCGCAGCGGGACCGTGGCCCGCGGCCGTGTCGGTCGGCACCAACCCCCAGTTCGAGGGGACCGTCCGGACCGTCGAGGCCCACCTGATCGACTGGGACGACAGCGACTGCTACGGGCGCGAGGTGGCCGTTGCATTCACCGCCCGGCTGCGCGCCCAGGAGCGCTTCGAGTCGGTCGGGGAGCTCGTCCGCCAGATGCGGCTCGACGTCGATCGCGCGCGCGAGCTGCTGCGGAACGTCCCCGAGATCGGGTAGGATCCCCTGTCGACCCCTGCTGGGGCCTGCCATCGCGTGTGCCACGACCATGGCACAGGGGGCACTCGGCAGCGGGAATCCACACACCACCGCGAAGGACGACGACATGCTCACTGCAGAGCGCAAGCGCGAGATCACCGAGAAGTTCGGGGACTCACCCACCGACACCGGATCCACCAAGGTCCAGGTTGCCCTCCTCACCGAGCGGATCAACCACCTCACCGGTCACCTCAAGGAGCACAAGCACGACCACCACTCGCGTCGTGGCCTCCTGAAGATGGTCGGCCAGCGTCGGCGGCTGCTCCGCTACCTCGAGCGCGTCGACCTCGAGGGCTATCGTGCCCTCATCAAGGAGCTGGGCCTGCGCCGCTAGCGCGGACACCCCTGCACGACAGACACGCGCGCAGCGGCGGTGATGCCGCCGCCTGCCACCAGCCGGGTGGCCGCGCGCACAACCGACGAAAGCAGCACACGAGACGATGACGATGACCACCACCGCCCCAACCACCGTGACCGTCGAGGTTGGCGGCATGAACATGAGCTTCGAGACCGGACGCCTTGCCAGGCAGGCATCCGGAGCGGTCTACGCGACCGCCGGCGGCACCGCCGTCCTGGGCACGGCAGTCGGCCGTCCCAAGCCCAAGCCCGGCATGGACTTCTTCCCGCTGACGATCGACATCGAGGAGAAGATGTACGCCGCGGGGAAGATCCCCGGCGGCTTCTTCAAGCGCGAGGGCCGTGCCGGCGAGAAGGCAACCCTCACCGCACGGATGATCGACCGTCCCATCCGGCCGCTCTGGCCCAAGGGCTACCGCAACGACGTGCACTGCGTCGGCACGGTCCTGTCGGTGGACATGGAGAACTCCCACGACATCCTCGCCATCAACGCGATCTCCGCAGCGCTGATGATCAGCCCGCTGCCCTTCATGGGCCCGGTGGGTGCGGTGCGCGTCGGCCTGATCGAGGGGGAGCTGCAGCTCAACCCCGAGATGCCGCACATGCTCTCCAGCGACCTGGACCTGATCGTCTGTGGCACCACCGAGGCGATCACCATGGTCGAGTCGGGTGCCAACGTCGTCGATGAGGAGACGATGCTCAAGGCGCTCGAGCTGGCCCACGAGGGGATCAAGGCGATCTGCGAGGCCCAGCTGGAGTTCGCCTCCAAGGCTGGTCAGCCCAAGTGGACCAGCGCCGACGCCATCGAGGAGATGACCGGGCGCTACGCGGACCGGATCCGCGAAGCGCTCCACGCCGACGGTGCAGCCGCGATCGAGGGCCTCGTCGCCGACACGCTCGTGCCGGACGCCGCGCCGCCCATCGACCTCGACTCGACCGAGGACGACATCGCTGCCCGCAAGCGCGCCCAGCTGACGCTGGGGATCGTCGCCGACCAGGTGCTGCTCCACGAGTTCAGCACCCTGGTCGACACGCAGTTCGGTGAGGACCTCGCGCGCCTGGCCGACCACGAGCAGGACGGCAAGGAGCTCAAGGCTGCCAAGCGCGACCTGATGGTCGAGAAGGTCCGTGCCGGGCTCGAGCTGCCCTTCCCCGGTCGTGGCGAGGACGGCACCCTCGACGAGGCCACGGGCCGGCTGGTCGGCTCCGCGGTCGATGCGACCTCGAAGGCCATCGTGCGGCGCAAGATCGCCGTCGACAAGCGACGCCCCGACGGGCGCAGCGAGCGTGAGATCCGCCCGATCAGCACGGAGATCGGCGTTGCACCGCGCAACCACGGTGCAGGTCTCTTCACGCGCGGCCAGACCCAGGTCCTGACGATCGCCACGCTGGGCTCCACGAAGGAGGAGCAGCGGATCGACGACCTCTCCCTGGAGACCAACAAGTACTACATCCACCACTACAACTTCGCCCCGTTCTGCGTCGGCGAGACCGGCTTCATGCGTGGCCCCAAGCGCCGTGACATCGGCCATGGCGCGCTGGCCGAGCGTGCCCTGGTGCCGGTGATCCCTGCGCTGGACGACTTCCCGTACACCATCCGCATGGTGAGCGAGACCCTCGAGTCCAACGGCTCATCGTCGATGGCCTCCGTCTGTGGATCGACGCTCGCGCTGATGGATGCGGGCGTGCCGATCACGGCCCCCGTGGCCGGCATCGCCATGGGCCTGATCCAGGAGGGTGACAGCACCACCATCCTCACCGACATCCAGGGCGCCGAGGACCACCTCGGGGACATGGACTTCAAGGTCGCCGGCACGCGGGAGTTCATCACCGCCCTGCAGCTCGACACGAAGCTCTCCGGGATCCCCGCGAACGTGCTCGGCGACGCGCTCGGCGACATGGACTTCAAGGTCTGCGGCACGCGCGAGGGCGTCACCGCCTTGCAGATGGACATCAAGATCAC
>SKUG01000255.1 GCA_007122215.1 Thermoleophilia bacterium
CCCGCCGCTGGCGGTGCAGGGCCCCTGCCTGACGATCCGCAAGTTCAAGAAGGACCCGCTGAAGATGGACGACATCGTCCGCTTCGGCACGCTCACCCCCAAGGCCGCCCAGTTCCTCGAGCTGTGCGTGAAGGGTGCCCTCAACATCGTGATCTCCGGCGGTACGGGATCGGGCAAGACCACCACGCTCAACATCCTCAGCGCGGCGATCCCGAACGACGCACGCATCATCACCGTGGAGGATGCCGCCGAGCTGCAGATCAAGCAGGAGCACTGCATCACCCTCGAGTCCCGCCCCGCGAACGTGGAGGGCCAGGGCGAGGTGGCCATCCGCGACCTCGTGCGCAACACGCTGCGCATGCGGCCCGACCGGATCGTGGTCGGCGAGTGCCGAGGCGCCGAGGCCGTGGACATGCTCCAGGCCATGAACACCGGCCACGACGGCTCGATGACCACCATCCACGCCAACAACCCGCGTGAGGCGATCTCCCGCATCGAGACGCTCGTGTTGACCGCAGGCGTGGACCTGCCCCTGCGTGCGATCCGCGAGCAGATCGCCGGCGCGGTCGACCTGATCGTGCAGGTCTCGCGACTGGTCGACGGCTCGCGCCGGATCACCCACATCACCGAGGTCGGGAAGATGGAGGGCGACATGGTGGTGCTGCAGGACATCTTCATCGCCAAGGCCGACACCGAGAGCGCCGAGCGTGGGGAGTCGTCCCGGCTGCTCGGACCGCTCGAGCACACCGGCATCAAGCCCGGCTTCCTCGGCAAGCTCGCCTCCAACGCGGTGACCATCCCGCCAAGCTTCTTCCAGTCCGAGGACGGGCCGGCGCCCGGGAGCAGTGGGCTCGGGGGGCTGCGACGGTCCGCATGAGCATGGAGGTCCGACAGCTGCGCATCGACGCCGAGCAGGCCGTGGCCCAGCGCCACCGGCTCGCTGCCCGGCGCGCAGCCGCCGCAACGGTCGGACGACGCGCGCTGGCGACCACCTGGCTGCTGGTCGCCGGCCTGGTTGCCGCAGCCCTCGTGCTCGTGGGCAGCGCACCGGGCGCGCTCGCAGCCGGCGATGCGTTCCGCATCACCAAGGTCGACACCAGCACCCCCGAGGCACCCCGGGTGGAGTTCGTGCTGGCAGCCGATGGCGCGGCAGCGCCGCGCATCGAGCTCGTCGAGGGCGAGCGCACGATCCGCCCCGAGGGCGTCTTCCCCGGCACGATCGGCAGCACGACCGGCAGCGAGCGCCCGGTGATCGTGCTCACGCTCGACACCTCCGAGTCGATGGCAGGCGAGCGGATCGCCACCGCCCGCGAGGCGGCGAAGTCGTTCCTGGCCGAGGCCGGGCCGTCTGACCTGGTCGCGCTCGTGGGCTTTGGTGGCAGCGCCGAGGTGCTGGTCGAGCCGACCACCGATCGAGCCGCGCTGGAGCGGGCCATCGACGCGATGGTGCTGACCAACGGGACCTCCACCTACGATGCCGTGATCGCGGCGTCGGGCCTGTTCCCGGCCGAGGGCTCCAACAACGTGATCCTGCTGATGAGCGACGGGGTCGAGAAGGGCAGCAACGCCACCCGTGCGGAGGCGCTCGCCGCGGCCTCCGATGCGGGTGCGCGCATCGTCAGCGTGGGCATCACCGGTCGCGGCTTCGAGCCCCAGGGGCTGACGGCGCTCTCCACGCCGACCGGCGGCAGCTACCACGAGGTGCGCCGGACCGCCGACCTCGAGCCGCTCTTTGCCGAGCTCGGCCAGCAGCTGCTGGGGACCTGGTGGCTGGAGTACCGCACGCGCCACGACAGCGCGCGCCCGGTGGAGCTGACCCTGCGCACCAGCGACGGCCGCACGGCCAGCAGGGAGCTGCGGCTCCCCGTGATCTCCACGGCCGATGGCGAGGTGGTGCTCTCGGGGCCGCGTCCTGCCGCCCCGCCGGAGCCCCTCGTGCCGCTGCCCGGGGGAACCGCCGGGAAGCTCCTGGCCATCGCGCCCTTCATGGGGATCTTCGTGCTCTGGTTCCTCTCCCGGCTGACGGCGCCGAATCGCGTCTCGCTCGAGAAGCGCATCAGCCCCTACGTCGCCTCCGGAGCGGGCTTCGATCCACTGGCGGCCGAGGCAGCGGCTCCCGGCGCGCGCGGCTCGCTCGTGCAGCGCGTCTTCGCCCGCACCGAGCGCATGTTCGGCACCTCCGAGCGCTTCCGTCGCTACCAGCAGGCACTCGACGGTGCCAACCTTCCCCTGCGCCCGGTCGAGCTCTTCTGGGCACGGGTGGTGGCCGCGATCCTGTTCGCGCTGGTCGGCCTCGTCGTGGGCGGGGCGATCGGCCTGGTGGCCGGGGCTGCCATCGGCTGGGCGCTGCCGATGGTGGTGGTGCGCGTGAAGGCGTCGCGGCGCCGCAAGGCCTTCGACGCCCAGCTCGCGGACGTCCTCGCCACCATGGCGGCATCGCTGAAGGCCGGCCACTCCTTCAACCAGTCGATCCAGTCGGTGGTCAAGGAGGCCGGCGACCCGGTGGCCGGCGAGTTCCAGCGGGCGATGACCGAGGCAGGGCTGGGCCTGCCCATCGAGGAGGCGCTCGAGTCGATGGCCGAGCGGCTGGGATCGGAGGACTTCCGCTTCGTGGTCACCACCGTCAACATCCAGCGCACGGTCGGCGGATCCCTGGCCGAGATCCTGGAGATGGTCGGCGACACCGTGCGTGGACGCCAGCAGTTCCGCAAGAAGGTCCAGGCCATCACCTCCATGGGCCGGGCGAGCATGTGGGTGCTGCTGGCCATGCCGGTGGCCATGGCCGGCATCCTCAGCATGATGAACGCGGAGTACATGGCACCGCTGTGGGAGACCTCGGCCGGGCACTGGATGATCGGCGGCGGCCTGTTCCTGATGACGCTGGGCTACTTCGCCTGCAACCGGATCGTGACGGTGAAGACGTGATCGCGCTCGCAGGTGGCATCCTGATCCTCGCCGCCGGCGCCTTCTTCGCGGTGCAGGCGTGGTCGGCCGGCAGCCGCCAGGTCGATGCCCAGGTCGAGCGTGCCACGGCCTACGGCAGCCGACGCATCCAGCATGGCGAGAACGAGCTCAAGTCGGCACGCGAGCGGCTCGTCGAGCCTGCGATCGAGCGGATCAGCGCGCTGGTCGACCGCATGACCCCTGGCCAGACCCGCACCCAGCTGGCGATTCGCCTGCGCAACGCGGGGATCGCGATGACGCCGCGGTCGTTCCTGGCGCTCAAGGGCGGTGCGGCGCTCGGGCTGATGCTGCTCGCATTCGTGGTCTCGCTGGCCGTGGACCCGAGGATCGTGATGGCGGGCTTCGGGGCGGGGGCGATCGCCTTCATGCTGCCCGACATGTTCGTCAACTCCCGAACCTCCAGCCGCCGGGAGCGGATGGATCGCCAGCTGCCGGACGTGCTCGACCTGCTGACGGTGTCGGTGGAGGCCGGCCTCGGGTTCGACTCCGCAGTGGCCAAGGTCACCGAGTACATGTCGGGCCCGCTGGTCGAGGAGCTCGAGCTGACCCTGCGGGAGATCCGCTACGGGGAGAGCCGCTCCCAGGCGCTGCGCAACCTCGGCCAGCGCGCGGAGAGCCGTGACGTGGATGCCTTCGCCCGCTCGATCATCCAGGCCGACGAGCTCGGC
>SKUG01000199.1 GCA_007122215.1 Thermoleophilia bacterium
GCACCATCGATGGGCGGCGCGTGTACGTGTTCGCGCACGACTTCACGGTGTTTGGGGGCTCGCTCGGCGAGGTCTTTGCCGAGAAGGTGCTGAAGGTGATGCGCCTGGCGGTGCAGTCGGGGTGCCCGATGATCGGCATCAACGACTCGGGCGGGGCCCGGATCCAGGAGGGCGTGGTCAGCCTCGGCGGCTACGGCGAGATCTTCTTCGAGAACGTGCGTGCCAGCGGCGTGGTGCCCCAGGTCAGCATGGTCATGGGGCCGTGCGCCGGCGGGGCGGTCTACTCGCCCGCGCTGACCGATGCGGTGTTCATGGTCGAGGGATCGAGCCACATGTTCGTCACCGGGCCCGACGTCGTGAAGACCGTCACCGGCGAGGAGGTGAGCTTCGAGGAGCTCGGCGGGGCGACCACCCACGCCTCGAAGTCGGGCGTCGCGCACGTGGTGTCGCCGGATGAGCAGACCGCCCTGGCAGACGTGCGCGAGTACCTGTCCTACCTGCCCCAGAACAACCTCGAGCAGCCCCCGCGACGGCCCACGGCCGATCCGGTCGACCGCCGCTGCGACGGCCTGGTCGACCTGGTGCCCGACGAGCCCAACCGCCCCTACGACATGCACCAGGTGATCCGCGAGGTCGTCGACGATGGGCGCTTCTACGAGATCCATGCCGACTGGGCACGCAACATCGTCGTCGGGCACGCGCACCTCGGAGGCCGCAGCGTCGGCATCGTCGCCAACCAGCCCCAGCACCTGGCCGGGGTGCTCGACATCGAGGCATCCGAGAAGGCCGCACGCTTCATCCGCACCTGCGATGCGTTCAACATCCCGATCATCACCTTCGAGGACGTCCCCGGGTTCCTGCCGGGAACCGGCCAGGAGTGGGGCGGGATCATCCGCCACGGCGCGAAGCTGCTGTATGCCTACTGCGAGGCGACCGTCCCCAAGCTCACCGTGATCACCCGCAAGGCCTACGGTGGCGCCTACGACGTGATGGGCTCGAAGCACTCCGGGGCCGACTACAACGTCGCCTGGCCGGGCGCGGAGATCGCGGTGATGGGCCCCGATGGCGCAGTGAACGTGATCTTCCGCGGGGAGCTCGCCGAGGCCGCCGACCCGGAGGCACGACGGGCCGAGCTGATCGACGAGTACCGCGCCCGGTTCGCGAACCCGTACGTGGCGGCCGAGCGCGGCTACCTCGACGACGTGATCCACCCGGCCGAGACCCGTCGCGAGCTGTGCACGGCGCTCGATGCTGTGGCCGGCAAGCGCGTCGAGGCCCCGCGCCGACGCCACGGCAACGTGCCGCTGTAGCTCGCCGTCGCGGTCCCGGATGGTCGCCCCGCGGCGGCGCATCCGCGGCGGATCTGGCATGTCATGGGTGCACAATCGTACGCGCATCATCACAGCCCCCGGGCACGCGCGCATCCGCGGCGGATCTGGCATGTCATGGGTGCACAATCGTACGCGGATCGCTGTGCGTCGCAACCGATGGGTCCGCGAGACCGATACGAGGGCAGGGACCCGGATGCCGGAGGGATGACGCGTGGGACTGCTGCCTGCCATCGCTGAGCGTGCACACCGCATGGGAGCGGTGGCACTCGTGAAGGCCTCGGAGGCTGCCGGCCCCACCCCCGGACGACTGGGTCGGCAGCTGCCGGCAGGCCACGCCGCGGGGGTCGAGCCCGTGGTGCTCACCGGTGGGTATGCCACGACGCCCTCGATCTGGTCGGTGTGGGAGCGATCCCTGCGGGCAGACGGCCTCTCCCCCTCGGTCTTCCGGCTCCCCGACCACGGCTTCGGGGACATCGAGCAGACAGCCCGGGCGCTGGCTGGACACGTCGATGCCGTGCGGGCAGCCACGGGCAGCGAGCGGGTCCATCTGGTCGGCTACAGCGAGGGTGGCCTCATCTCCCGATCGGTCGACCGCCTGCTCGGGCACGGTGAAGCCATCGCCTCGATCACCACGGTGGCAACCCCCAACCGCGGCATCAGCTTCGGAGCCATCCCGGACGCCTTGGTAGGCGTCAGGCTGATCCGGGATGCGATGCCCACCGCCGCCCGCCAGATGCAGGCCGGCAGCGAGTTCATGGGCCGGCTCGATGCCCCCTCCAGCGCTCGCCACCGGATCCCCCTGACATCGATCTACACCCGTGCCGGGGACGGCATGGTGATCCCGGCGAGCTCGCCGGTGCTCGAGGGTGCACGCAACGTCCCCATCGAGGGTGGCCTGCGCCACGCGAACCACCTCGCGATCGTGCGCCGCAACGCCGACGCCTACGAGGCCGCGCGCGCGGCGGTGCTGGCAGCGGGTCGCTCGGTAGACTGACGCTCCGCGGCGCAGGGCCGTCGCGGACGTACCCATGCCGCACGAGCTTCACCTACAGGTCACCCCTCCCCCACCTCCCGGCCACGCCGCCGCGATCGAGGCCGCCGTGCGCGTGCTGCTCGGCGAGGCCGCCAGCGTCGGCGCACCAGGTGCATGGCAGCAGGCGGGGATGGCCGACACGATCGACGCCCGGACCGGCCATGCACCGACGCCGGCAACGGCACCTACAGGAGGCCAGCAGCGATGAGCACGAGCATCGAGCGTGTCCTGATCGCCAATCGCGGCGAGATCGCCGTGCGCATCATCCGCACCCTGCGCCAGATGGGGATCGGCTCGGTGGCGGTCTACTCCGATGCAGATGCCCGGGCTCGCCACGTGCGCATGGCCGACCATGCGGTGCGGATCGGGCCACCCCCGGCAGCGCAGAGCTACCTGGACGTCGAGGCAGTGCTGGCGGCAGCCGAGGCCACCGGGGCCGACGCCATCCACCCCGGATACGGCTTCCTCGCCGAGAACGCAGCCTTCGCGCAGGCCTGCATCGATGCCGGCATCACCTGGATCGGTCCGCCCCCCTCGGCGATCGAGGCGATGGGCACCAAGACCGCATCGCGCGAGCTCATGCAGCAGGCCGGCGTGCCGATCGTGCCCGGCACCACCGATCCGGTGGCCAGCCTCGGCGAGGCGCGCGAGGTCGCGCGGCAGGTCGGCTACCCGGTGGCGGTCAAGGCAGCCTCCGGCGGGGGCGGCAAGGGCTTCCGGGTCGCGCTGGATGCCGACGGGCTGGAGGCCGCCTTCCACGGCGCAAGCGGGGAGGGCGAGCGGTTCTTTGCCGATCCGACGGTCTACATCGAGCGCTACCTGCCGAACCCGCGGCACGTCGAGGTGCAGGTGCTCGCCGACACCCACGGTGCCGTGGTGCACCTCGGCGAGCGTGACTGCACGCTGCAGCGCCGCCACCAGAAGCTCGTCGAGGAGAGCCCCTCCCCTGCCCTCGACGATGCCCAGCGCGAGCTGATCGGCAGGATCGGCACCGACGCTGCCCGCGCGGTCGGATACGAGGGTGCCGGGACGATCGAGTGCCTGGCCAGCGAGGACGGCGAGGTCTTCTTCCTCGAGATGAACACGCGCATCCAGGTCGAGCACCCCGTGACCGAGCTCGTCACGGGCATCGACCTGGTCGAGCAGCAGCTGCGGATCGCCGCGGGTGAGCCGCTGGGCTTTGGACAGGACGACATCCGCCACCGCGGGCATGCGATCGAGTGCCGGATCAACGCCGAGGATGCCTGGGACGACTACCGCCCCGCC
>SKUG01000153.1 GCA_007122215.1 Thermoleophilia bacterium
CAGCGCGTTCCCGGTGGAAGCGTTCAGCCTGGCTCGTCGGAGCCGGCCGGCTCGACCGCGCCGGGCTGGGGTGCCTCGAAGTGTGGCAGCGCAGGGCCGGCAGGCGGTGGTGCGGGCTGCCCGGCAGCCGCCTGTGCCTGGCCGACCACGTGGTCGATCAGGGGCCCCGGGTAGTGGGCGCCCATCTGGTCCCGCAGGTAGGTCTCGAGCGCGCCGCGGTCGGCGCCCTGGCTGACCTGCTGGAGGATGAACTGGTGCGTTGCGGGCCAGTCGGTGACCAGGCCGGACAGCAGGTGGCTCTCGGGCGTGGTGTCGCCGCCCTCCGGGTCGCCGAGGATGCGGTCCATGTCCTCGAGCAGCGCCTCGGCCCGCACGTCATCGTCGGCTGATGGGGCTGCCTCCGCGGCAGGAGCGGTCTCTGCGGCAGGGGCGGCGTCCGCTGCGGGCTGTGACGGCCACTCCGGCGGGGCGGCTGCCGGGTCCGCAGGTGCTGCGGGATCGTCGCCGACCGATCCCCAGATCGCCGAGGAGGTGATGTCTGCGGGCTCCCCTGCCTCGGGGGTGGGGCTGCCGTCGACCTCGGCGGCCGGCGCTGCTGCGGGCTCGCTGGTGCCGGTTCCTGCCTCGACGTCCAGCCATCCCGACATGGACTCCCCGGATCCAGCCTCGGTGCTGCCTGGCTCGCCGTCCGGTCCTGGCGTGCCATCCGGCTGGCCCGCGTCCTCGGCTGCTGGCAGGTCCCCTGCTGCGGCAGGCTCCCCCGGCTCCGAGGGCTCCTGGGACATCATCGCATCGCCTGCCGGGACGGCGGGGTCCGTGGCGGCGGCATCGGGCGTGGGTTCATCGACATCCGTGGCGGCGCCGTCGCCGGGGTCGCCATCCTCCATCGGGGCCGGCGTAGCCGCGGGCTCGTCCCGTGCGAGGCCGCGCAGGTCGACCAGGGGCTCGTCGGCAGCCTGGGCAGCCGGATCCTCCGGGTGTGGCTCGAGCTCGAGCTCGTCCGCATGGGCAGTGGGCCCGTCCGTGTCCGCCGCCGGCTCCGCGGCCAGGGCTTCAGCCGCGGGTGTTGCCGCTCCGGCCGTGGGGGAGGCTTCCCCGTCGGTAGCGACAGGCTCCTGCGCGTCCGAGGGCTCTTCGGCAGCAGCCTGGTGGCTTCCCGCGCCGTCGATGGAGGTGGCCTCCCCGCCGTCTGGCGTGGACTCGATGCCTGCGAGCGAGCGCTCCAGGCGCTCCCCGGCGGAGGGCTGCTCCCCAGCCTGCTCGAGCCGGTACAGCGTGGCCCCGACGCGGTCGTAGAGGTCACGCAGCTCCTGCACGAACGTCTCGCGGATGTCGCTCACGTGGCGACTCGTGCGCGCCGACTCGTCCTGGGCGCGCTGGCGCAGCTCGGTCGCGAGGCTGCGGGCATCGGTGAGGATCTCCTCGGCCTCCTCGGCGGCCTGCCGCTGGAGCCGCTCCCCGGCCTCCTGGGCCGCCATCACCAGCCGGGAGGTCGATGCAGACACGCGCTCGAGCTCGGCGCGCACTGCCATCGGGCCGGGCTGCTCCCGCAGGACCTCCATCGCCGAGGCGACCTGCTCGAGGTACTCGTCAACGGCCGCAGGGGCATAGCCGCGGTCGGACAGGTCAAAGCGCTGCGCGCGGATTCGCTCCGGCGTCAGGTCCGGGGTTCCATGCACGTTCGCACCCTCAGCCATCGTTCAGCCTCCCTCGATCCCCGCCCGCAGCTGCTGCGGGGAATCGCCAACTCCCGTGCGCAGGCGCGCACCGAGCGCCCGGGCACCATGCCCACTGTGTATCCCGAATGCCTCCAGCCTGAACCATGCCGCACGCTCCGCCATCGTCGAGGTCACCGCGAGCCGAATCGCAGCAGCACCACCCGGACGGTCTCCAGGAAGATCACGAGGTCGAAGATCAGCGACTGGTGCTTGAGGTAGTAGAGCTCGAACCCGAGCTTGCTGGCGGCGCCGTCGACCGAGTCGGTGTACTCCAGGCGGACCTGTGCCCAGCCGGTGAGTCCTGGCTTCACGAGGTGTCGACGCCGGTAGTAGGGGATCGCAGACTCGAGGTCCGCCACGAACTCCGGACGCTCGGGGCGCGGGCCCACGAAGCTCATCTGCCCGCGCAGGATGTTCCACAGCTGCGGGATCTCGTCCAGCCGCGTTGCCCGGATGAAGCTGCCCACGCGGGTGATCCGGGGATCGTCGCGGGTCGCCCAGCGGGCTCCGCCGGCCTCGGCGTCGACGACCATGCTGCGGAACTTGTAGAGGGTGAACTCCCGTCCGCCCTCGCCCACCCGCACCTGTCGGAAGAGGACCGGGCCCGGTCCCGACAGGCGAACGGCCAGCGCCACCAGCGGCACCAGCGGGAGGGCAGCGAGCCCGATCGCCAGGGACATCAGGATGTCGGCGGCTCGCTTGGCTGCGCGGGAGTAGGGCCGGTAGAAGGGGTGGATCATGTACATGAACCAGGCTGCGTTGATCAGCTCGACCGGGACCTTGCCGAACGCGTCCTCGCTGAAGGCCGAGAGCTCCTGCACGCTGATGCCTGGTGCCTCGAGGTCGGCGAGCCGGGCAAAGAGCTCCAGGCGTCCCGACTCCACGCCCACGACCACCACGTCGATCGCGTGGTCGACGATGACCTCGTCGACGTCGGCAACCTCCCCGAGGCGCGGGACGCCGGGCAGGGTGCCGGTGCCGGCCG
Organism: Thermoleophilia bacterium; assembly: GCA_007122215.1. GTDB lineage: Bacteria > Actinomycetota > Thermoleophilia > Gaiellales > SKUG01 > SKUG01. The sequence continues at coordinate 2,704 of SKUG01000153.1, forward strand.
TGTCGGCAGACAGGTGCCCGGCCAGGGCGTACTCGGGGTGTGGATCGTCGGCGAAGGCCTCCACGAGCCTGGCCACGGCAGGTCCGTCGCCGACCAGCAGGACGCGCTGCAGCCGTCGGGCTCCCAGCCACGATCGCGTGACGAGGCTCCAGGTTGCCCCGACGACGAGGACGGCAACGGCGGTGGCGAGGACCAGCCCGGGGGTCAGCAGCAGCCCCGGCACCAGGAACGAGGCCGCTGCCAGCAGGACGCCGCCCACGGCGATCGCACGCACCCGGTAGATGAGCTGGCCCAGCGATGACAGGCGTGCGATCGAGCGGCTCCGGCGCTCCCGGAGCTGCGCGAGCACGAAGCAGAGCGCGGCCACCACCGCGGTGATGATGCGGGCCGTTGGGGATCCCTCGGGGCCGGCATGGAAGACCACGCTGGCTGCGGTGACGAGGGTCAGCCAGACGTGCAGCAGCCGTGCCGTGGCCGTCGCGCGCCGTCGCTCGACCGTGAGGTCTGCGGGCGACGCGGCGTCGACAGGGGACGGGGTGGCTCCCTGGGAGGGCAGCCCGGATGTGGCCAGGGGCTGGCCGGATGCGTCCTGCGGGTCGGGCTGTGCGGGAGGTGCCACGTCCCGAGCGGTTTCGGCAGGAACGGCCACCGGCATGAGCGCAGGCAGCATGCTGGCATGCTGCAACGGCATGCAGGCCACTACATCTAGTGCGTCCGACGGCCTTCGTACACTATCCCTGTGTGGTTCGCAAACTTCCGCAAACAGCGGACTTTGCGTGCCGCGGCAGCCTTGTCCGGGGGTTCCCGGCGCGGGTACAGTGTCGCTTCCGGCGTGGGTGCCGGAGGCGCCGGTCGCGCAGGGTGTGCAGGGCCGGCTGCCGGGTGTACAGGTGCAGGTGTCCAGTGAGGGGGAGTGGGTTGAACTGTCCGCGGTGTGATGACCAGACGCTGAGGGTGCTCGAGTCGAGGTCGGCAGAGTCCGGCGACGCCATCCGTCGGCGGCGCGAGTGCCTCGCGTGCGGGTACCGGTTCACGACCTACGAGCGGCTCGAGCGCCAGCCGCTGATGGTGGTCAAGGACAGCGGTCGCGAGCAGGCCTTCGACCGGGAGAAGCTGCTCTACGGCCTGGTGCGGGCATGCTCGAAGCGGAACGTTCCCACCGAGCGCCTCGAGGCGCTGGTGATCGACATCGAGGCCCAGGTCCGTGCGCGGAACGTGCGCAAGGTCGCCTCCCGCGAGGTCGGGAACCTGGCGCTGCAGGGGCTGCTGCGCATCGACGAGGTCGCCTCCCTGCGATTCGCCTCGGTCTACCGCCAGTTCCAGAGCATCGACGAGTTCAGCCGCGAGATGCAGCGCATCATGCGCCAGCGCTCCGTGGAGCAGGACGCAGCCGGGCAGGCAGCCACGCAGGCGCCGCGCCGCGGGGTGTCCAGACAGGGTTCCAGCGCTGCCATGCAGGCAGTGACGGGCTAGACGTACCAACCAACAAGCTACGCTGAAGGGGCAGGGGATGACCACCGGAACGCACGTGACCGACACCGACGCAACAGGAGCCGCATCGCGGCCGCTGATCGAGCCGTACTTCACCGACGGCCGGGACCCGTTCGACGCCATCGAGTGGGAACGCCGTGATGCCATCATCCCGGGACTCGACGGCAACGTCTTCGAGCAGCGGGACGTGGAGTTCCCCCGGAGCTGGTCGCAGAACGCCACCAACATCGTCGCCCAGAAGTACTTCCGCGGGAAGATGGACTCCCCCGAGCGCGAGACATCCGTCCGCCAGATGATCGGGCGCGTCGTGGACACGCTCCACGACTGGTCCCTGGCCGAGGGCTACTTCGACACGACCGAGCAGGCCGACACCTTCCGGCACGAGCTGGCGTTCCTGCTGGTCAACCAGTACGCATCCTTCAACTCGCCGGTCTGGTTCAACCTCGGCCACGAGGAGCAGCCCCAGTGCTCGGCCTGCTTCATCCTCTCGGTCGACGACTCGATGGACTCGATCCTCGACTGGATCCGCAAGGAGGGCAACATCTTCAAGGGTGGCTCGGGCAGCGGCCTCAACCTCTCGGCGATCCGCTCGTCGGCAGAGCAGCTCTCCAAGGGCGGGCACGCATCCGGCCCGGTCAGCTTCATGCGCGGTGCTGATGCGTCTGCCGGCACGATCAAGTCCGGTGGCAAGACCCGCCGGGCCGCGAAGATGGTCGTGCTCAACGTCGACCATCCCGACATCGAGGAGTTCATCTGGTGCAAGGCGCGCGAGGAGGACAAGGCGCGCGCGCTCGCCGAGGCCGGCTTCGACATGGCCCTGGACTCCGACAACTGGCAGTCCATCCAGTACCAGAACGCCAACAACTCCGTGCGCGTCAGCGACGAGTTCATGCGCGCCGTGGTCGATGACGAGGAGTTCTCGACCCGCGAGGTCACCACGGGTGACGTCGTCGAGACCTTCCGGGCGCGGGACCTGCTGCGCCAGATCTCCGAGGCCGCATGGCAGTGCGCCGACCCGGGCGTGCAGTACGACACCGTCATCAACGACTGGCACACCTGCCCGCGCAGCGGTCGGATCAACGCATCCAACCCCTGCAGCGAGTACATGCACGTCGACAACTCGGCCTGCAACCTCGCCTCGCTCAACCTGATGAAGTTCATCGACGACAACGGGAACTTCAACGTCGACGCCTACGAGCGCGCCATCGACGTGATGATCACCGCACAGGAGATCGTCGTCTCGGGATCGAGCTACCCCACCGAGGAGATCACCCGCAACGCGAAGGACATGCGCCAGCTCGGCCTGGGCTACGCCAACCTCGGCGCGCTGCTGATGGCCAACGGCCTGCCCTACGACTCGGACGAGGGGCGGGCGCTGGCCGGTGCCCTCACGGCACTGATGACCGGTCGGGCCTATCGCCAGAGCGCGCTGATGGCCGGCAAGGTCGGGCCATACGCCGCCTACGAGCCCAACGCCGACGACCACATGCGCGTCATGGAGAAGCATCGCGCGGCGGTCTCGAACATCGACCACACCCTCGTGCCCGACCACCTCATGCTGGCCGCGCGGCGCAGCTGGGACGAGGCCATCGAGGAGGGCCGCTCGCGTGGCTACCGCAACGCGCAGGCCACCGTGCTCGCGCCGACCGGCACCATCAGCTTCATGATGGACTGTGACACCACGGGCATCGAGCCGGACTTCTCGCTGGTCAAGATGAAGAAGCTGGTCGGTGGTGGCGACATGATGATCGTCAACCAGACGGTCCCGCGGGCGCTCGCGAAGCTTGGCTACGCATCGCACGAGATCGACCAGGTCGTCGCCTACATCCAGGAGCACAACAGCGTCGTCGGGGCGCCGTTCATGAAGCCCGAGCACATCGAGGTCTTCGACTGTGCCGTGGGTCAGCGTGCGATCCACTACACGGGTCACGTGCGGATGATGGCGGCTGCCCAGCCGTTCATCTCGGGTGCGATCTCCAAGACGGTGAACATGCCGCAGGAGGCGACCGTCGAGGACATCATGGAGCTCTACACCGAGAGCTGGCGACTGGGCCTCAAGGCCGTTGCCATCTACCGGGACGGCTCCAAGACCGCCCAGCCGCTGAGCAGCTCGGACGACGACGGCGAGCAGAAGACGCTCGCCCAGCCGGTGCGGCGGCGCATGCCGCTCGAGCGCAACGAGATCGGCCGCAAGTTCCAGGTCGGCGAGTACAGCGGGTACATCCACGTGGGCCTCTTCGAGGACGGCACCCCGGGTGACATCTTCGTGGATATCGCCAAGGAGGGCACCACCCTCGCGGGCCTGATGAACTCGCTGATGATCAGCGTCTCGCTGGGCCTGCAGTACGGCGTGCCGCTCGAGGTGTACGTCTCGAAGTTCAGCCACCTGCGCTTCGAGCCCAGCGGCATGACCAACGACGAGGACATCCGCATCGCCAAGTCGATTGTCGACTACATCTTCCGCTGGCTCGGCAAGAAGTTCCTGCCGGTCGACAAGCAGGAGCAGCTCGGGATCCTCACGCCGGAGGTCAAGGCGCGGCTGGCCACCCAGTACGCCAGCCCCGCTGCCGATACCGACGCCGGGCATCGTCCGAGCAGTGCAGAGGTCGTCGGCCAGGGGCAGAAGGCGCTCTTCAGCTCCACCGCCGACAGCCGCGTCTGTGCCCGCTGCGGTGGCCAGAGCATCCGGACCGGTGCCTGCTACACCTGCATGGACTGCGGTGACAACACCGGCTGCGGCTGACGTCTCGACGTCGAGGGGGGCAGGCGGCCCATGCCGCCTGCCCCCCTCGGTCGTTCCGGAGCCTGGGACAGTGGGAGCCGGCACGGCCTCGCCCCTTCCCAGCAGCGAACCGGGATCCTCCCCGTCGGCCCTGTCCGGGCCTTGTTGGATGTCCCTGCCTGTCGTATCGTGAAGGCAGGGACGGCACGCACCTCGCGGCAGGTGCGGCGCCAGCAGCAGATGGGGCAGTGCGGGCATGGACGCTGGGATCCGCTTCAACATCGTCAGTGGTGTACACACCGCATCGGCCGGTGCGCCCCCCGAGGATCCACGCCTGCGGCAGGTCCTCACCCAGTACGTCGGGGTGATGCAGCGGCTGGTCCAGGCGCTGCAGGCCCAGCAGCAGTCGGGCGTGCCTTCCGGCACCCGGGTCGACCAGGAGGAGCTGCGGGTCATCGAGCTCGTCAACGGCGTGCGCCAGGCGCTCGGCATCCCGCCCGTGCAGTGGCATGCAGGACTCGCCCAGGCAGCGCTCGGACACGCCACGCACATGGCGTCGGTCGGGCGCATGGCCCATGACGGGCTGGGCAACGGCACCGCAGAGAGCCGCGTGCGGGCAGTTGGCTTTCGCGGTGCCTGGGGGGAGAACGTCGCCGCTGGCCAGCGGGACGCGTTCACCGTGGTGCGGGACTGGATGCGCAGCCCCGGCCACCTGCGGAACATCCTCGATCCTCGCTGGAACCTGATCGCCGTGGAGCGCGTGCGCGGCGTCGACGGGCGCATCTACTGGGCCCAGAACTTCGGTCGCAGCTGATCACTGTCCCGGTTACGGCCCCTGGCTCGACGGGCAGGCCCCGTGGCTGGAAGCTCCCGACCCCGCTTGTCGGATCGTTCCGATCGGTGTGAACTGGAGGGGCAGGGCGGGCCGGTGGGTCGGGATCGTTCCTGACGGCTACGGCTGCAGCTGCTCGCCATCCATGTGGGAACAGGGTTCGAACGGCTCGAGTGCCAGCCAGCGACGCGCAGGTCGCGGCGGCCATCCCACCGGCCGCTCCTGCGATTCGTCCGTGGCCTATCCGGCTGCTCCTGCCGACCGTCCCTGGCCTTGCTCCTGGCGCTGCGGGTTCGTGCCTGGGGTGACCTCGAGGGCCCCGCGTGCGGCATCCGTTGCAGGGCGCTGCGGCATCGTCCCGGCCCGGAAGCGCTGCGCGACCTGCTCGGCGCGGACCTCCATGTGGTGCGCTCCGTGGATCTCCCGCATCAGCGGCCGCCGGTCGCGCTCGGTGCCGGGCAGGCGGGCTGCCACCCACCGCGTCATGCCCCGCGGCACGGCGCCGGGCCGCCAGCGATCGTCGACGACGAAGCCCGCAACGTAGTTCCCCAGGAAGCGTCGGGTGCGGCGCAGGTCGTCTCCGGGCTCCTCGCCGTCGCGGCTCGCACGCCACTGCATGACGTGGCCGAGCTCGTGGGCGAGGAAGCGGCGACCCTGCCAGGAGAGGATCCGCTCGAGGGTCTGCTCGTTCGCCAGGTAGATCTCGTGGCCGAGCGCGATGCCCCCGAAGCCGCCCCCGCCACCGGGACCGCCCACGTACATGCGGACGCGCTCGAGGTCGCGGGCCACGGTCTCCTCGGGGAGGCCGTACTCGCGGGACAGGAAGCCGCCCAGCACCGCCCGCTGGGCATCGCTCAGCGCCTGTCCCGGATGCTCCTCCCGCACGCCGCGGGCCGCATCGAGGGTTCCCAGCACGCTGGAGCGGCGCACCGACTCCCAGGCCGTGACGTCGGTCGGCGTCCAGCCCCGAACGGGGTGTCGGGGCAGGTCCCCCGCAGCGGGCTCATCGGCTGCTGCAGCCGGCGCGGGTGCGTGCGCCGCGGGCGCGCCAGCCGAGGCCATGGCAGGGGACGGGACCAGGGTGCGGGCGATGATGGGGTCGATCAGCTGCATGGCAGCGGATGATACGCCTGCACGTGCGGTCACGCCTCAGGCATCGTCCTCTTCGAGCTGCATCGCCATGCTGCGTCTCAGGAGCCATCCCCGTCGAGCTGCAGCGCCACCGAGTTGATGCAGTAGCGCAGCCCACTCCTGCCCGGACCATCCGGGAAGACGTGCCCGAGGTGCGCATCGCACCCCGCACACCGCACCTCGGTCCGCTCGTAGCCAAGCTCGAAGTCGGGGCGGGTGCTGACGGCGTCGACCGACGCGGGGTCGGTGAAGCTCGGCCAGCCCGATCCGGAGTCATACTGCTCGTCCGAGCGGAACAGCGCAGCGTCGCAACACACGCAGCGGTAGGTGCCGTCGGCGCCGCGGTGCACGTAGCGGCCGCTGAACGGGGCCTCGGTCGCGCCCTCCTGGGTCACGGCGTACTGCTGGTCGGTCAGTCGTTGTCGCAGCTCATCGCGGGAAGTGGATCCATCCATGCCTGCATCGTAGCTGGTGTCGCGTCCGGTCGGCTGGGCGCTAGTCGATCAGGCACTTGCCGATCTCCGGCGGGATCAGCTCGCTGCGGTGGGCGTTGCGGATGTCGTCGATGCGCTGGTCGAACTCCAGCGGTCGTCCGCGGAAGTTCGTGACGACATCCGGCAGCACGCCCGGGCCGGCAGCCATCATCCGATAGCGCTCGACACGCGAGCGGCCGGTTCGCCGGAGGTTGGCGACCTGCCACGGGGCGAGCCGCATGTTGGGGTGGGGCTTGGGGCCGAAGATGAAGCAGAACTGGCCGAGCGGGTCCTGGGCGAGGAACATGTTCACCCGCGTCCATCCGGGGCGGCTCGGGTAGTCGGGGCGGAACGACTCCAGCGCCATGTTGCGGCCCTGCCCATCGAGGACGTAGCCGAGCCGCGTGAACTCCCGAGAGACGACGGGGCGATCCTGGTAGCGGTAGTCGCCGTAGATGTGCAGGCAGTGCCACTGCCCGCCGTGGCAGCGGCGGGTCGCCGTCCAGTCGCTCCACACGCGGATGCGGGGGATCTCGTTACCCGTCCAGTGGCTCAGGCGCCACTCCACCGGGCCCTGGGTGCCGCCGTAGTTGGGCTTGATCCGCTGCCACGCCTGGATCGCCCAGTGGTGCCAGACCCCGTTGATGCGCATCGAGCAGCGTCGCACCGCCCAGGGGATGCGGGGGCCGCGGTAGCGTCCGCAGTGGTTCGGGAAGTTCTGCCAGCGGCCGTAGCGGCCCTTGGTCCGCCAGCCACCGGTGCGGTCGAGCTGGAAGCGCCGGCCGTTGGGGGGCCAGTCCTTCGCGCCCCAGGCGAGGATGTGGCGTCGCTGCCAGCGTCCGTTGACCCGGACGTTCGCCGAGATCAGCGCGACGTTGCCCCGCTGGTTGACCTTGAGCTGGACGTTCCGGTAGTTGGTGCCGAGCAGCATGGAGGCATCTGCGGGGGCGACGCCCGTCACGAGCATGGCGGCGCATCCGGCCACGAGCATCGCGCAGAGCAGGCGCCAGCGCTGGATCGGGGCTGCAACGGCTGTGGTCATCTCGCCTCCCTGGCATCGGTTCGGCGCGCCGCTGCCCGCCCTGCACGCACAGGACAGGCAGCGACCCACCCTTGCAGCCATCGGCTCCGCTGCAGGGACCTTGAGGCTCGGTTCGTAAATCCTGTGTAAGGAGGTCTCCCCGACCGGAGGGTCAGTCCCCGTCGCCGTTTGGTGCCAGCACCTCCCGGATCCCTCCTGCCAGCGCGCGTCCGAGGTCGTGGGCGGTTCCCTCGCGGGTGAGCCATGCGAGGTCCTGGGCGTTTGCGGGATTGCCGGCCTCGAGCACCACGATCGGCACGCTTGAGGCGTTGAGCAGCGCGAGGTCGCGACGCTGGTCGAGGCCGTCGTGGCCGAGGTGGTTGCTCACGACGTGCCCGGTGTCGGCGCGGATGGCATCGCGGATGCCGCGTGCGAGGTCGACCGAGCGGCTGTGGATGGCGTCGGTCGTGCCATCCTGGGCTGCCGGGTAGATGAGGTGGAAGCCGCGCGCCAGGGTGTCCGGCACGCCGTCGCTGTGGATCGAGACCGCCAGGTCCACCCCGGATCCGTTGAGCACGCGCGAGCGCTCGTCGAGGCAGGGGCCGATCCCGTCGTTGCGCGTGCGGGTCAGCACGACGTCTGCGCCCAGTGCGGTCAGCTCCCGGTAGGCGACGCGGGCCACGGCCAGCACGAACGCCGACTCGTCGTACTCGTCGCCCACGCGAACCGGGACGGTGTCGCAGCGCCGCTCGAGCCCGGCGAGCTCGATCGTCTGCGCGATCTGCCGCCGGGTGGCGCGGGAGGCGTCGTTGCGGCCATTGTTGCCGGGGTCCAGCGCGATGGTGCGACCCGCGAGCGGGCGCTGGACGGACTCGGCTCGCTCCCCTGCGGCCGATTCCGCCTCGCCCGCGGCCGCAGGCCACTGTGCGCTGTAGGGGGCAGGCAACCTGTCTGCCCGCCCCTGTCGGTCGGTGGGCCCAGCCTCGCGCGAGGCCGAGGCCTGGTCGCTGCCATCGGGGCTGGCGGACTCGCCACCCGGTCCCGGGAAGGCGAACATCGCAGCACCGGCCAGGAAGGCGAGCAGCCCGCCGATGAGCAGCACCCACCATCCGGGCCCGGGCGGGCGGCGGTGGCGGGTCGCGCGGCGAGGCCGCGAGCCGCTGCCTTGGGTTCGCTGCCTGCGCGCCATCGGCCGTCCTGGTCGTCGTCCGGCTATCCCGGGGAACTGGTACTGCCCGTCTTCCTTACCCGATCCGACTCGGAATCGTGCCTCTGCGTTGCCCGCTGCCAGGGCTCGCTGCCGCATCCGCGGGCGTGCTCGCTCCCCGGTAGGCTCGACGGCCATGGAGCATCCGGCCCGCCAGCGCGCATCCCACGATCCCCTCTTCACGATCGCCGAGCACGCCTTCGGGGTGGGGATCGATCCGGCCGAGCGCGCCCGCTGGGCAGCGCTCCTCGGTTCCGGCACGACGTTCTACGCCGAGCGGGATGGCATCGAGGCTGGCAGCCTGGGGGTGCTGCCAGCCTCTCAGTCGGTGCCCGGCGGGCTGCTGGTCGATGCGGACCTCGTGACCTGGGTGGCGACGCTGCCAACCCACCGCCGCCAGGGAGTGATGACCGAGCTCGTCGGGCGGGTGGCATCGGAGCGCTGGAGCGGGGATGGCCGGCCCGGGGTTGCGGCGCTGTGGGCATCCGAGGCGCGCATCTACCGGCGCTTTGGATTCGGGCCGGCAACGACCATCCGGCCGCTGCGCATCGCCCCGGACAGGCTGCGCGACGACGCCGGCCTGGCTCGCGCGGCGGAGGCAGCTGGCCCGCTCGCGTTCTCCTTCGTCCAGCCGGCGCAGATCAGCGCCGAGGCCCGGCCCATCCATGAGGCTGCCGTGGTGGCGCGCCCGGCGGGGATCCGCCGCACCCCTGCCTTCTGGGACCGCTGGTGCTCGGTGGGGGAGTTCGTCGGGGGCAGTGCTGCCCCCCGCAGCATCGTCGCGGCCCGGCGTCCCGACGGGGCCCTTGCCGGCTGGATCGACTACCGCCGCGAGGTGCCCGCCGACGACCCGCTGGCCGAGGAGGGATCGACCTGTCGCGTGATGGAGGTCGCGGCCGCGAGCCCGGCCGTTGCCGCAGCGCTGTGGCGCTTCGTGGTCGGCCTCGACCTCGTGGAGGTCGCCTACACCCCGTGGAGCCTCGCCCCGGATGATCCCCTGCTGCGCGTGGTCGACGACCACCGGGCCCTGGCGGCGACCGCGCCGGAGACCTGGGACGGGCTCTGGGTGCGGCTCTGCGACCCGGCCCGCGTGCTGGCGACCCGTGGCTGGCAGGGCAGCGGCTCGATGGTGCTCGAGCTCGACGACCCGATGGGATACGCGTCGGGCACATGGCAGCTCGAGATCCGGGATGGCCGGGCCGTGGTCGAGGCCACGACGGCCGCCCCCGACCTCTCGCTGCGCCTGGACGACGCCGCCGCGCTGGTCTTCGCCGATGCACCCCTGCGAGAGCTCGTCGCTGCGTCCCGCGCGGCGGTGCGCAGTGACGGCGTGATCTAGCACGTGGACGCCCTGCTGGGCCGCTGGCCGCGTCCCCACTGCCTGCTCGA